>DAIQQK010000016.1:0-11635 GCA_036786835.1 Acidimicrobiales bacterium
AAGAGCCGGCTCTCGCCGCCTCATGATCGGTGTCCGCCAAACCGGGGGAAGCTCAAATTGAACTTCAGAGCCCCCCGGTGACTTCATGCCGATCTCAGGGACACGTTCGTTCGTTATGACACTGAAGATGCCGGCATTGGCACACTCAGTGTGTTCCTGAGCGCAATTCGTGAACCATCAATATTGCCGATGCGTCACCAGTCGCTGGCTAGTAGATCGCACACTGACCTGTCTGTCGTTCCCGTAATGGCTGTCCGACGCTGACGATGAGGGCGCGTTCGATGGCGGAAAGGAAAGCGATGAGCGATCTGCGCCTCGCCCGCATTGTGGGAGCTCATGGCTCACGCCTATTCCTGATGACGGTGGTTGTTGGCATGATCGGACTTTCGCTCTCTGCAACGGCATCGGCAGCACCGAGCGGCTGGGCGTCATCGTCCAACACATGCTCGTCGTCGTCGCCGTCCCGGGTGGGAACGATCGGCGGTATTCAGTGGGCCAACAGAGTCGGAGCTTGCAGTGCTCAAGCGCCAACCGGATTAACTCTCCCGAGTCCCGCCTATGGCGGTACGCCGCCATTGACCAACCACGGCGGGCCTGTGACGGGAACCACCACGCCTGGCGAATTGACGGTAACTCCCGTGTACTGGGTCCCGAGCGGTGGTAGTTACAGCTTCCCAGCGGGCTACGAGACCCTGATCAACCAGTTCATCTCCGATGCTGCGCACGACAGCGGCAAGACCACCAACGTCTTTGCGAGCCTCACCCAGTACACAAACGCGTCGAGTGCGCACCTCAGCTACCTTTTGCACTCCGGTACGCCCATCACCGACACTGACCCCTTCCCCTCAAGTGGATGCACGCCCGACAGCGGCACCATTTGGGGGAACGGCGGAACCTTCTCACAGTGCATCACCGACGCCCAACTGGCCTCTGAAGCAAGCGCGTTCACCACCGCGAACAGCTTGCCCAACACAGATCTCGCCCATCTGTACTTCTTCTTCCTGCCCGAAGGGGTGGAAACCTGCTTCACGAGCACAAATGGGGCCGGCGGTGGCGCCTGCAACGACCCATACGGGGCAGCGGGGTTCTGTGGTTATCACAGCTCCGCGGCGGGCCCACTTCTCTACTCCGATGTGAACTTCCCATTCGACCCCGCGCCGGATGGAGTCACCTGTAGCTCTGACGGAGGATCGAACACCTCTGGCAACCAGTCACCCAACAGCAACATCGCTGCAGACACCGCGATCAGCATCACCAGTCACGAGACCAGTGAGACGATTACCGATCCCGAAGGATCGGCCTGGTACGACGCTTCGGGGTACGAGATCGGCGACGAGTGCGCCTACATCTACGGCGACAGCGCCTCGTTCGTCGGTCTGGCCGGACATAAGTACAACCAGACCATCAACGGCCACCACTACTTCATCCAGACCGAGTTCAGCAACCAGGATTTCGCTGCCAAGCCAACCTATTCGTGCATCCAGCGCGAAGACCTTCTCACCGTGTCTCCTGCCTCTGGTGCTGCTGGAGCGACGGTTCACGCCTCTGGCTCCGGATTCGCGAGCACAGAGACCGTCACGGTCACCTTCTACAAGACAGCTCTTTCGACGGTGAAACTGTGTTCTGCTGTGACGACCGACACGGGAACCTTCTCGTGCTCAGGCAAGATCCCGACGAGCCCCGGGGCATTGGGAGGTCACAAGATCGTGGCAAAGGGAGCCACGTCACTCAGAGCGCCCAAGGTCACCTTCACCGTTACTTGAGATAGCTGCGGTCACCGATTGACCACCCAAAAGCGGGCCTCTTTTTTGCTTCGATCATTCCCCAGCGTGCTCAAGGGGCCACACGCACATGGAACTGACGGGTCTCAGCTGTGACGGCCACGCAATCCGATCCCTGCGAGTTGCACAACATGCCGGAGGGCCCCACTGAGAGCACCGTCGCATCACCAGGGTGGCTAGCCGTGAAGAAGGTGCATGTCGAGCCGGCCGGACATCCCCCACCCACACGAGACTTGGTCACAGCCAGAATCGCTGGGTCGGTCGATGTCGGCGTCGACCACGGGACGATCGATCCATCGCGGTTGAACGATTGACTGGTGAGATCCACTTCCACCAGGTCCCCCACGTGGACAGATGTCAGTCCAACTGTTGAATTGCTCAGCACGATCTCGTGGGGCGGACTGGCTGGAGACAGACCACGTGACGAAGAGGCGGAGATCGAAGGCGTTGAGCTGCAGGCCGCACCGAGGCACACTCCAATGACCACGACAGGCAGCACCAAGCAGCGAATGTTCATGCGACCACACAGACCCGGCTCCGACCCCCGGGTGTCACGTGCAGCACACGATCGTCCCGACGGTCTCGTCGCTGCTCGGAGCGACTGATCGGGTTTCTCCAGGACGGCCTGCGAGAGCAACTCGTCAGTTCAAGCTAAAGGACGTCGTGGCCTTCCGCAACGAGCTCAGACCCTCGGAAAAGATCGTGTGCGTTCCGAGGGCACCGGCGTTCGTGGTCGGGATAGCGCCCTTGCACGAGAAGCCCCCGTTGCTCGCAACTACCGCCGAGCAGACCTTTATCCACGCCGGCTTCGGCGAGGCCAAGCCCGTCTTGTAGGTCGCCTTCACCGTTTCTCCAGGACTGAAGCCGGTCCCCGAGACGGTGACGGCTGTCCCCTTGGGCCCCAACTTCGGGGAGATCGCGGTCTTTGGCACGGGGTTGGCGACAAACGTGAAGAGGTCGGCAGGAGTGCTCGCGCTAGTCCCACCCAGCGACGTGGCTTGAAACGCCAGGGTATCCAGCTGCTCTCCGGGAGGAGTTATGACTGTGATCGACGTGTCACTGTTCGCATAGAAACCCACTGCCGTGTCGCCCAGGAGCATGGAAGTGACGGCTGACAAGTTGTTCCCAGTGATCGTTACGCTCGTCCCTCCATTCAACGGGCCACTGTTCGGGTCCACCTTGGTGATGGATGGCTGGCCGATGAAGATGAACTCGTCGGCGGTGCTCGAAGCGCTGGTACCGCCGGCATTGACCACTGTCACATGGACGGCCCCTGCATCGCTCATCGGTGACAATGCCGTGATAGAGGTGTCGCTGTTGAACACGAAGCTCGCCGCAACCGATCCGAAGTCGACTGCAGTTGCTCCGGTGAACCCATCCCCAGTGATCGTCACGCTCGTACCTCCCGAGGCTGGCCCCTCGGACGGCGACATGCCGGTCACCCGCGCAGCCGGGACGAAGCCAGGCGCCAGTTGCAGCAAAGCGAAGGGTGAGATGGCGGTGTTGTAGACCTCGTTGCCGTTGGCGTCGTATGCGGAGAACGTGGGGTCGACGGTCGGCGCCTGCACGGCGGACGCCGAGACCACAGCCCCCGTGAAGTCCCATGTGGCAGCTGCCCACGCGGTGTGGGTAATGCTGTGGCCCCCCCGCCCGCTACCGTTGCACGTCGTCTGAAGGTGGACGTCGCCGGTCGGATAGCCGCTCGTTGGGTCGAACCCGGTGGCGTAGGGGTGCTCCTGGATACCGCCGCACCAGTAACCGAGGATCGTGAACGCTGTGCCCTGCGGGATTGACAGCGCTACCGGGGAGCTGGCCGAAGCACTCGAATCAAAACCCGCCACAGCTAGTACAGAGATCGTGCCGAGCGCGACAGCTACTCGAGCTTTCCTGATCATCATCACCGCACCCCCGGATCAGCATTGTGTCCCTAGGTTCTTACAGCCGTAAACCCTTTGAAGTTCCGCAAGACCATTGTCGATGGAGATCCTTGCACGAACATGAAGAGGGGTGAAGTTTCACCTTTCTCTTGTCTCCTAGCCGTTGCGCACGTCAAAGACGTTGTTGGACCGGCAACCGGCAGCAACGGTCGCTTGCTGAACGAGGCGCCGCTCTGGCTCTATCCGATGCCCTGCGACTCGTATGCTCCGATGTCACACGTCCCGTTGTCCCCAGTTTCGTCGGGGCGGGAGAGTCCACGTTGGTCAGTGGCGGGGCAGCCGGCCGAACTCGTGCCACCGTGGTCGATCGCCGGGCTTCCCGAAAGGAGGGCTTGCGTCTGTGTCGGTCCCCCGTTGGCACTGAGCGAACCGAGCAGTGGCTCCGTGCCCGTGATGTCGGTGGAGAGTGTCAGACCACACGAGGTCCCACTGTCGAGGTTGAGACCCGATGTCTCGGACATCGTTCCCGTGCAGTTGGCCCCCGTGCTGTCAGCCACGATGGTGCCACCAAGGGTGACGACTCCCGCGAGGTTTTCGATGCCGTCGGAGTTGTCGGCGACCGTGACGTAGGAGAGGGCGGCGCTGCCTCCGGCCGTAGCGAGACCCCCACCGACGCCGGGCGGCGCGTTGCCCGCGCAAGGAGGCTCATAGGAACCCCCCGGACCGGTGGTGTTTCCTGACAACGTCGAGTTGGCCATCGTGAGGGTGGCTGTCGAGTAGATACCGCCGCCGTCGCCACCGGGTCCGGGGCGTGCACAACCCGGATCGACGAATATTGCGTTTCCACCCGCGCCGCTGGCGTTCGAACTCACGGTGTCCCCGGTGAGGGTGGAGGTCCCGGCGTTGACCGCCAGCCCGCCGCCGGCACCACCGTAACCGCCGCCTACCCCGGCGCCGGCCGCGTTCCCCGACAAGGTGGAGGTGGACAGGGTGAGGGTCCCTGAACTTGCGATCCCGCCGCCGCTGCCGCCGCCTTGGCCCGCAGTGTTGGAGCTAAAGGTCGACGACGAGATGGTGGCTGTGCCGCTGGTATAGATGCCGCCGCCGTTGGCACCGAGCCCGCTTGCTTGACCGCCGCTGTTGGTGGAGAACGTGCTGCCATTGACGACAAGGGTCCCGCCGCTCCACACCCCGCCGCCGTCCCCGGCGTTGGCCGAGCCTTCGCCGAGCGGCCCCGCCGGACCCGACGTATTGCCCGAGACGACGGTCTGGGTGAGGGTCACGGAGCCCGAGGAGTAGATGCCGCCGCCGCTGCCGCCCTGACCGGAGACCTCCTGCCCGGAGAGTCCGATGCCCCCTGTACCGGCGGAGTTCCCACTGATGACGCTGTTGGTGGCCGTGACCGTACCGCTGTTGGCGATACCGCCCCCGTTCCCACCGGGTCCGGCGGTGTCACTGCCACCGTACCCGCCCAGGCCGGCCCGATTCCCGCTGATCGTTGCCCCGGTGAGGGTCAGCGAACCGGCATTCTCGATGCCTCCGGCGCTTCCACCCGGGGAGCTGTCTGCAACAGCGGAAATCGTGTTGGCGGACACCTTGCTGTTCGCCAACGCCAACCGCGCCCCGGCAGCATTGGAGATGCCGCCGCCCTGCGCCGCGGTGTTCGCTCTCACTGTCACGTTGTTGAGCGTCGTGTTCCCGGCGTTGAAAAGACCCCCGCCGGCGAACGTTCCCGCGTTGCCGTTCGTCAACTCGAGCAGCTGGACCGTCACATGCGCCGTGGCGGAGACACTCACGACGCGGCTCGCCGCCTGAGCGTTGACGACCGTTCCCGTCGCACTCGCGCCCTTTACGACCACCGCGTCGTGCTTCACGACGAGGCTGCCTAGAGTCAGCTTGTAGGTTCCCATCGGGACCGCAATATTCACCAGCCTCCCCGCCGCCTGGGCGTTGGCAACCTCGAGGGCGGCGCGCAGGGTGCAATGTCCTTGAGCGTCGGCGCATCTACCGCTCCCCGGTTGGACAGCGTGGGTGTCTGCCCTGGAGTTCACCGTCAGGTTCAGAGGAGCGCTAGCGAGCGCTGTGCTCGACGCGCCGAGGACGATCGAGCAGACGGCAAGCGAGGCACCGGCAAGTGCGAGCATGTTACGACGGCTATTACGCGGCCGGCGGATCTCTTTCCTTTCGTGCGGACGCGCAAAGACGAGTCGGCTGACGCCGAGATCCGAGTCCATCAGATGAGCCTCCCGCTTCTCTCCCCCCGTAGAGCAGCACCAGTGCTCACGGCGCCCGAGATCGTATCTACCGAAGTGAGCGGTCGCCAGGACTCCGGCCGGGCCCGCGCAAAGAGACGCAGGTCAGGTTGAGGAACGTGAAGCAGACTTTGAGGTTGCTCCGGACCCCAGCCCCCGAACAGTGAAGCAACCGGTACGGCAACCCTCTGCAAGCTGAGCTACCCCCTCGTCCGTTACGACCTCACCAGGATGGCCACGGCCATCAAGGCGACTCCCAAGATGGTCGCGAGAATCGCTATGTAGAAGATGGTGTTGTCGACACCGCAGTGACGTGCTGCACTCTCGCTCAAGGCCTGGCCGAACTGGCCAAGACCCGAGCTGCAGGCTTTGTGGCTCGCATCTTCCGAAAACGCGCCAAACAGGCCCCCGCCAAGGAGCACTGCACCGATGAGACCGAATCGCTTCGGCATCGCCGCCCCCTCCAACGAGTCTTTCCCGCATCTGTATCGGTAGGTGCAGTTGAAGACCTTCACTACGAAGGAACAAATCAAGGTCGTTCACTACACACGTCACCCAGTCGGCACGGGCACGACGTGGCTGGGATGCAAGGTCAGGAAGTCGTTCTTCAAGTAGTTCGAGGGCGGTCGGAGCGCAGATTTCTAGAGGCTCACCAGATCCCGAAATCGTCCCCCGCGAAAAAGGGGAAGACAAACATCGACGACGGCGGGATCGTAGAGCGAGCCCTGGTTCGCCTCGATCTCGTTCAATGCATCGGCAAGGGTAAGACCGGGCGGGTGGACCCCCTCTCCTGCCATCGCCGAGATCACGTCGGCGACCGCGAGGACGCGAGCCCCGATAAGGATCTCGTCTCCCTTCAATCCTCTCGGATATCCAGAGCCGTCTATACGTTCGTGATGCTGCAAGATCATTTCGGCAACAGGCCACGGGAGCCCGAACTCGGCCACGATGTCATAGCCTGCCTGGCAATGGCCCTTCATGACCTGGACCTCTCCAGGACTCAAGTGGTCGCGACGATCGAGGAGCTCTTCGGGGATAGCCACCTTTCCGATGTCATGGAGAGTCGACGCCACCTCGATTCCCCTGACTTGATCGTCAGGGAGGTCGAGTTCCCCGACGATCAGGGTGACCATATGAGCCACTTGCCGCCTGTGGACGTTCTCCGGGTTGGTCCGGAGCCAAATGCCGTCCGCGACTTCCCAGCGTCTTCGAACGTCTGACTCAGCTGCTCCAACCCGTACGGTCACGTTGCTCCCCCCGGAACCATTGATTCTCGGGGTCCGGGAGAACTCTTGAGCTAACCGAGAACATACACCTCGGCACGGACTGATCACGCAGCCCAAACCCGACATCGCGGTTCGCGGGTGACCCGATGCACGATTCGGTTGCACATTTGTTTCGTCCGTCTCCGCGCAGGTCCATCGTCAGTGTGCTGTCGTACGCTACGCGCATTACAAGAAGACTCGGGACCGATAGGTGGATCAGAAGAGTCGTTACCTGGGTCCCCCTCGCCCTTCTCGCTGTCCTCGTCACAGAAGTCGGGCTCGCTGTGCTCCAGTCCCCGGCCCCGGACCCGGCTCAGCTTCTTCAAGACTCCTTGACGGCCGCCGGCGCCAGGGACTCGTTTCACTATTCCGACGTGTGGCGTTCCGGCGACGTCTCGCAGACGATCGTGGGCGACGCACGGACGTCGTCTGGCACTGAGACCGTCTCTGCCGGAAGTGACGAGTACACCGTGGTCTTCACGGGCCGGGTGGCTTATGTCGAGGGCGATGCTGCCGCGATGCACGACGAACTCGGGCTCGCCCCCGCAATCGCCACGGAGTACGCCGGCAAATGGGTCTCGATCCAGCCCACCGACGCGCCGTACTCGTTGATCGAAAACGGCCTCACCACGTCAGCGGGACTTGCGCAGATACTGATCTCCCCGTCTTCCGCGTCACCGACAAGCCGTGTGCACGGCGTGCCCATCGCCCGGATCACAGGCCGAGTCCCTCACGGCAGATCCCAGACGGGCTCGGCCCAACTCGACCTGCTTTCGCTGTCGAAGCTACCTGCGTCGTACTCCGCCCACGGAACAGAAGGTGGGCAGACGTGGTCCAACGCGATCGTCTTTTCCCGCTGGGACGAGAAGGGCCCGATCGTTGCGCCGCCCGACGCATTGCCGTTCTCGTCGCTCTGAAGCAGGGTGCGGTGGCGGCCAGCGAACGATTTGCCTCACGTGCCGAAAGCGCGGGGGATCCAGATATCGCCTTCGAGCGCAATGATCCGGCTGGTGGCTCGCTCGAGCTGGGACAGCTCGTCCGTGTGCGCGCTTATCGCGAGAGCAGATGCGGCTGCGTCGAACGCGTCATCGCTTCCCTCTGCCAGCTCGGAATGCCTTGGACCCAGTGAGCATCCTTCCAGGAAGCGTCGGCGCGCCGCGGGATCGCTCTTCACAACCGGCCCTGTGAACAATCGAGGGTAGATCTCGAGCACCGAGGGAGAGCCGGGTGGGTCGAACGGCCAGATGCTGAAGCCCGACTCGTACAGGTCACGAAGAAGGGACATCCCCCGCAACGAACCCGTACCCACGCTTCCCGGACCGGCATGAAGACCGATTTCGGCGTCACTCCCGAACGGGATCGGCATCGAAGTTCGCCACAGCGGTAGAGGCTTCGCGCGCAGGTCCTCTTGGTCCCGCGTCGTCCCCAGAACGGCGGTTCGCACCGGGCCAACCAGGTCTCCCCGTCCGTGGCGACACGGCCCCAGAGCTCGTGAGCGGAGCGGACACCCAGGTCGTCGAGGAACCACACCGGGATAGAGAAGGCGAAGTCGAATCCGACCACGAGATCGCTGTCGGCGCGGGCCATCTCCTTCAGGTGGTCGACGACCTCCGCCCTGCTACGCCCGTTCGTCAGAGAGACGAGCTGTCCGTCTTCTGCTACGGCCACCCAGATGTTGTGTGCGCTGATCGCCGAGGGTCGCACTTCCCGACCAGTCGATGGCGACCACCCGCACACCCCAGAGTCAACCAGCTCCGATCCCTGCGACCTCGTACTCTCGGTGAGTGGCCACGGTGAGCGTCTCGATCGCCATCGATGCGCCCCTCGAGCGCGTGTGGCGAGCCCTCACCGAGCCAACCGAAGTGACCCGGTGGGACGGTGCAGTCCCGATCGCCGTGCCGGAGGGCTATCCGGCGCCGGGACAGTATGCACGATGGCGGACGAGGTTGGGACCGCTGCGCGTGACTCTGCACGACCGTGTGCACACCGTCGTCCCGCACTCCAGGCTTGCGTCGACAATCGACATGGGATTCGTCCACATCGAAGAGGATTACCACCTGAGCTCTCCGTCAGGTCACGGAGTCGAATTGATTAGCGAGAACGTGGTCTCGTCTCGAGTGCCCGGGCTCGGATGGCTGGCCGTGCGATCGGTGAGAGCCGGCGTCGCCACATCGATGGAGCGCTTGAAGGAGCTCTGTTCCGGCGAGCCGGATGACGCTCCGTGACCAACGATGCCGAAGTCAAGCTTCGGTTCTGCGAAATGCCTTCTCGATGGTCGCCTGCAACGAGGCTTGCAGCACCGTGGAAGTGACGTCTGCTCGGCTGCGCTCGACAACGGCTCGAAGGGCGTCCGTGGCGCGACGAAGCCCGCCTGTAATGGCGTCGGGATATTCGACGCTCACGAGCAGGTCGTAGACCTCTTCCATCGCCGCCAACAGCTCTTCTCCCCGTGCCATTTCGCCGGCCCGCAGGCGATCGAGGAGATGCCGGCGAAGCTCCGATGCCGCTTCTGCAAGGCCGTTGAGCCACGCTGCGAGTCCGACGGCCATCTCTTTGAACCCGGCGAGGCGCTCTCCGTTCACGAGAGCGACCGTGAGTCGCGCCTCGGCAAACTCCTTTTCCGCATCGTGCAGGAACCCGGCGGCAGCCAGCGCGGGAAACGGCTTCAGTGCCTCTTGGGCCCTGCGCAACGAGACCTCGGCCTCGGAAAGGCGATCCGCGGAGACTTCGGGTTCGAGACGGTGGACCGCGCGGATCGCCAGTCCGCACGCCCTTATGGTCTCTCGGCATCGCGCGAGAGCTTCCTCGCGCGCACGATGGGTCGCCTCGAGCAGTTCGAGTGCGTCGCTCCCGAGGTCGGCCAGCTCGTTGCCGAGAGATCCGGCCGTCATGGAAGTGGTCGCCCGGTCAGCGGGCGGCCACTCGGCGGATCACGATCGATGAGTCACGATCTGCCGGTTGCGGAAGGTAGCGAAGCTTCACCTGACGCTCCAGGGCTCTGGTGCGAAGCCGCACCAGCAGAGCGATGTAACCGACCAAGGCGATCGCAGCCACCGCCGTCACAGCCAGAATCGGGCGTGCGCTGGGGATCGCACCGGGCAACCCGGTAACGACGACCGCAAGAAGCAGCGCGATGAGCACGTCGCGGCGGCGCTTGCAGGCCTCGGGGCGGAAGTACGGGTCGGGACGACGCGCCGAAGAATCGTTTGCGGACTCTTCACTGACCGGCAGCGTCATGTCGGGACTTACGACGATGAGGCCCGGCCGGCCAGGGCGCGTGCGCGCACCGATGTGGGTCGCCGGCAACGAGACATCGAGCCTGTGAAGCGGGTCGACCAGTGTGGGCCCGGTGCGCTGGAGAACCCGGAGTTGGCGGTGAAAGGCTCCGATCGAGTCGGTGGAGGAACGGCGCTGGAAACCTCGGCGCAGAAGACTCGGACCGAGCACGACAGCCCACACCAACACGAGAATGAGTAGGACCACGATCGTCAAAGACCCCTCGACCTACCTTCCGATCTGGAGGACCCTACTTAAGGTCCACTCGCGAATGGTGGATGGTCGGGAACCGTCCGTGCCCCCGCAGTTCCCTGGGTTCCCCGATTCTTTAGTCGACCTCGGCATGCGACGCAAGCGCGCCACGAATCACCTCGTGAAGTGTGTCGACTGCCTCGTATGACCGGTGCCGGTAGGTGTGGTAAGCGTTGAGTCGCAAGGGTTGGCGGTGGGCAGGCACCAGCTCCTCGATGTCGGAGCGACCTCGGGACGTCCCGGGCGCGGAGGTGCATGCATGAGAGCTGACACTGCGCTTGGCCACGCTTGGTGCTCGGTTGATCACGTGCGTCGGCCCATGCATGCGACAGATGCGGCTGCCCTGACGCTGCCGGGACGACTCCTAGCGCGGCGACTCAGACATGTACCGTCGCACTCCTGGTCAGCGGCCGGAATCGACTGGTTTTCCCAGTCGATCGAGCGGCGACGGTGGGCCCTCAGGGGGGTCATGATCGGCGGTTCGTTCTTGAGCCTGCTCCTGGGCCTCGTGCTGGGAGGCGCTTTCGAAGGGGTTCCGGTCTCGCTGCCTGCCTCTCAGACAGGCGTCCCGGTCCCCACGTGGGTCGTGCCCACGACCGCTCCGCCGGTGGCGGGTCGCACCTCATCCTCCAGCACCACCACGCCGCATTCGAGCACCACGACGACTCAGAAGCCCGCCACCACCCAGGCGAGACCGACGAGCTCGAGCACCCCTCCAGCCTCTTCAGCGACGAGCCCAACGTCGACTCCGACCACGACGCAGCCTGTGCGTCCCACCACGCCGACCACCCTGACCAGCGGATCGGGCGGCGGGTCCGGCTCGGGATCGTCTTCGGGGAGCGGCACGAGCAGCGGGTCGGGTTCCGGCTCGGGGAGTAGCTCGGGATCCGGAGGCAGCTCGGGATCCGGAGGCAGCTCGGGATCCGGAGGCA
>DAIQQK010000016.1:11735-39350 GCA_036786835.1 Acidimicrobiales bacterium
CTCGGGATCCGGAGGCAGCTCGGGATCCGGAGGCAGCTCGGGATCCGGAGGCAGCGGCTCGAAGCCACCCCCTACATCCCCGCTCTCCCAGCTGAACCCGAAGCCGGGCTAGCCGACCTCAGCGAGCCGGCAGGCGCCTCGACACCCTCCCGGCGAGACCGCTGACCAGCTGTTCCCATCCCCTGTCGCCCAGGAGCCAGAACCACACCTCGCGGCGATAGCCCACCACGAGGTCGATGAACTCCTCGCGACCCATGCCCGCCGGCTCGAGAGTCGATCGCCAGCGCTCCCATGTCCACGCCGCAAAGCAATTCTCGAATGCCGAGCTCTCTGGCCGAGACGCCTCGAGCGCCTTCTCACGCAGGGTCGCCCTGAGCTCCGCCGGCTCCGGCGGCAGCTCGAGTCGAAGCCCGTCCATGGGTTCGATCATCTCTATTCCCTCGGCACCTTCAGCCAGTTGGGTCGTCAACGCTCTCGGACCACCGGCGCCCGGTCGGTCCCTTCGTAGTTGCCGAAGTGCTCCGAGAAGTCGATGAACAACGGTGCGTCAGGGTCGAGCTTCCGCTTCAGCGTCCGCTCGGCCACGCGCTTGTCCAGGTTGTCGAGCTTCACCAGAGCCTCAGGATCGTCGAGGTCCCTTACGTCCAGCCGTCCTCGTGCCCGGTCGAACGCGAGCCTCCCCGTCTCGGTTCGCACAAGCACGCTCGACCACCCGGCCATCGAGCCGACACTACCGACGGAGATGTCCGCTCCGCGACCCAAGAAGTCCGCACACTCGTCACATCCCTTCAGCGCCGCTCCGTGGAAGTCGCGGACCGGCTCGTCGACCGCGACGCGCCCGTCTCCGTACTCGACGATCATCCTCCCGTGTATTACGTCGACCTTGCTCACCCGGTCGAGATCCAGACCCCGCTTGTCGCGCAGCTCGCGCAACATGAGTGCCTCGTAGTCGAAGCTCTTCGTGCACAGAAGTGCGATGGTGAGAACGATGGCGTCGACACGATGCGCGCCCGTCGGCCAGCGGCGCGCCTGCATGGCGCGGATCCCCTGGATCTCACAGGGAGTCCCGACGACGGCGAGTCGCGGCTTCGGCGGAAGGTCGTAGCGGCTCAGGTCGAGCTCTGCCAGAGCCATCGTCTGGTTGTAGAAGCTCCCTGCCGCGGCGACGAGCTCCTGGGCGGTGGTGGCAACGGTCGCGATCCCCTTCCAGGGCTCGTCGGGGTCGTCACTCGGGCGCGACACGAGGGCCCCGTCGATGTCGCCGCCCGCAAGCAGCGCGAGCAGCAGCGCTGTCACCACACCACCGTCTTGGACCTCGTCGCGAGGCACGCCCGCCCGCACTGCATACTGTCCGAGCACGGCCCCGAGCCTGTCACCGGGAGGCCCTCCGGTCAGCTTCCAATAGGTGTCGGCGGAGTCTGACTTGGTGACCAGCGGACCCTCGCCTGGGTCGGCCGGCGCAGACGACGGAGGCCAGAGCGCCTCGTAACGCAGCCCTCCACGGGGGCAGAAGTCCCAGCACAAGGAGCATCCCGTGCACATCTTCACGAGCTCCGGCAGGCCGGTGTCCTCGTTGACGCCAATGGAGTTCGACGGACAGACGGCCACACACGTTCCGCACTGGATGCAGCGGTCGGCGAATATGACCCCTGCCTCGAGCTCCCAGAACCACGTCTTGCCGGGGGGGTCCTCCACCCCGTTCATCTGCTCGCGGATACGAAAGCCCTTCACGATCGGACCTCTTCCCCGACTTCCAACCCTGCGAGCGTCGAGCGAAGGTCGGGGTTCGGCACGCGCCTCGCCCAGTTGTAGAAGGCCTCGTCCTCGTGGCGTTCGGCGCGGTACCGCCGCACCAGGCGCAGGAGGGCCTCAGGCACGTCGTCGACTGGTCGCGCCCCCTCCACCCAGTCGATGAACCCCGCGTCCGGACCCAACGATCCACCGAGACCGATGTCGACAGCCTCCGATATGTGTTCACCGACATGAGCGGTCTCACCACGAAAGCCGATGTCTGCGATCTGCGGCTGCGCGCACGACGCAGAGCATCCCGAGAAGTGCATGCGGATGACACCTGCGTCTCCGACTTGAGCACCCTCACCGGCGTCGGCGCGCTGATCGAGGTTCTCGTCCATCCACCTCGCCCAGCGAACAGCCCTCTCCTTGGTCTCGACCACCGCAAAGCGGCAGAACTCAGAGCCGGTGCATGCAACGACCCCGCGAACGAAGGGGCCCGGGAACGGCGAGTACTTCTGGAGCAGCTCCTCGGCGAGCAGCTCCTCGAGCTTCGGCTCCGGGATGCCTGTCAACACGAAGTTCTGGTCGGTCCCGAGGCGAACGGTCCCGTCCCCGTAGGTGTGGGCCAGTCGTCCGGCTTCGACCAGCTCGATCCCGCTCATGCGGCCGACGGGGACGCTGCAGCCCACGTAGAAGAACCCGTCCCCGCTCTGGGAGTGCACACCCACGTGGTCGCCTCGATAGCGCCGGGTCAGCTCCTCCCCGGCCGGCTCGAGAGCGAACTTCGTCCGTGCCGCAAGCGCGGACCGAAACCCCTCCGGACCGAGCTCTTCGACGAGGTAGCGCATGCGCGCCAGCCCCCGGTTCTCGCGGTTGCCCAGCTCGCCGAAAGTCTGCGCGATGGCTCGCGTGAGCTCGACCGCCTGCTCGGGCGCAACGAACACGTCGATGTCGGAGGCGAAGCGCTCTCCGTCGGAGAGGCCTCCACCTGCGAGCACGTTGAACCCGACGCGCCCGTCGTCCTTGCGGGCGGGCCAAAGACCGATGTCGTTGATCTCGGCCTGCGCGCAGTCCTCGAGGCAGCCCGTAACGCTCATCTTGAACTTGCGCGGCAAGTTGGCGTACTCGCGGTTACCCGTGAAGAACTTGGAGATCTCCAGCGCGACGGGCAGCGCGTCAAAAGCCTCGTGCTCGTCGACACCCGAGACCGGGCAGCACAACACGTTTCGCGCGGAGTCACCGCACGCCTGGACCGTGGTTATCCCGACGTCGGCGAGGCGCTGCCATATCCGAGGGACGTCACCGATGCGGATCCAGTGGATCTGAATGTCCTGGCGAGTGGTTATGTCCGCGTACCGGTTGCCGAAGACTGCGCTGTCGTCGGGCCCTTCGCCGAAGGCATCTGCGACGATCCCGATCTCGCGCGCCTGATCGGCAGTGAGGACACCGCCGGGCACCTTGACCCTGAGCATGAACGCGTCGCCCCCTTGGCGCTGCGGGTAGAGGCCCACCCACTTGAGGCGCTCGGCCTCGCCCTTGACCTTCGCGATCGATTCGGCTCCCTCGCGCGAGTAACGCTCGATCACCGCGTCGGCCACCTCGAGCGGGTGACGGTCGAGCTTCCAGCGCTCGACTTGGTTCAGCTCACCGATCGTGCGATACGGGTTGACGAAGTGCATTGCGCGGTCTCTGCCACGGAACTCGACTCCGAGAGGCAGGTCCCGGTCACGGGCCATCAGCCGCCGTCCATCAGCCGTCGTCCATCAGGCGTGGAGGCCACACTCTGTCTTCGAGGTCCCTGCCCAACGCCCGGCGCGCGGGTCCTCCCCTGGCGCCACTGGACGCGTCGTCGGGGCACAGCCGATCGAGGGATACCCCCGGGTCACGAGCGGGTGCACGGGAAGCTCGTGATCGGCGATGTAGTTGTCCACGTCGTCGTCGCTCCAAGTGGCGAGCGGGTTCACCTTGACGATGCCGCGACCCTCGTCCCACGAGACGATCGGCGCATCAGAGCGGGTGGGCGAATCACAACGCTTGAGCCCGGTTATCCAGGCGTCGCGACCCTCGAGCGCTCGCTCGAGCGGAGCCACCTTGCGCAGCTCGCAGCAACGTTCTGTCCCGCAGGGCCACGCCTCCGCCTCGGGACCGGGACGGATGACGCGCAGGTTCAAGTCGTAGAGTGAACGGACCTTCTCGACGTATGCGAGGGTCTCCTCGAAGTGAAATCCGGTGTCCAGAAACAGAACCTCGATGTCGGGATCTGCTCGCACCGCGAGTTCGACGAGCACGCAATCCTGAAAGGAGCAGGCCACGGAGACCCGAGAGCCGAAGCGTTCGACCGCCCAGGAGATCGCCTTTGCTGCGGGGGCTGTCTCGAGCTCCTCGGCTCGAGCCGCTATCTCGGCGAGGTCGACGTCGACTCCTGCTCCTACGACCATCGTCCGCTCCCTTCTGATCGCTCGAGGTTCTACTCGCCGGTGGTGCTTTGCTCTCGGCGGCACGGGGTTCTGCGGCCCCTTGGGCTCACTGAGCACTATACATGACTAATTGGATCAAGTTTTGTCCATTTTCCCGGTCGGGCTGAACGTCGAGGGCCAACCCTGCCTCGTAGTGGGCGGGGGGAGGGTGGCGGCCCGCAAGATCGCCGGGCTCCTGGCCTGCCGGGCGGCGGTGACGGTCGTGGCCCCCGAGGCCCACGAGGCGGTCCGCCTGCTGGCCGCCGAAGGGGTCATCGCTGCCGTGGACGGCGCACCTCTGAACCTCCAGATCCGCCCTTACGAGCGCGGCGAAGCGGCCCGCTACAGGCTGGTGTTCACGGCCACGGGCCACCCCGACGTCGACGCTGCGGTGTACGAGGACGCCCACCGAGCAGGCGTCTGGGTGAACAGCGCGGACGACGCCGGGCACTGCACCGTCTTGCTTCCGGCGGTCCTTCGCGATGGCCCGGTCACCGTCTCGGTGTCGACCTCGGGGACGAGCCCGGCGCTGGCGGTCTGGCTCCGGGACCGGTTGGCCGATTTGCTGGGTGGGGGGTTGGGAGAGCTGGCCCAGCTGATGGCGGACGCCAGAGAGCGCGTGAAGGAGCGAACCGGTACGACCGAGGGGGTCGACTGGAACGCACTCCGGGAGGGCCCGCTTCCGTCGCTGGTCGCCGGCGGACGGATCGAGGAGGCCCGGACCCTCCTGGACGAGGCAGTGGCGAGGGCGCGTCCGACGGTCTAGGCGGTGCTTTGGCGGATGATGCGACCCAGGCACGAAATGAGCCTTCTTGCAAAACTACTGGACAACAAATCCCCTCTATACGGCATACTTGAATGGTGGAAACCATTGAGCGGGTGAACGAGGACGTCCCCGTGCCCACGCACCGGGGCTCCCTATCAACCGGGGATCCATCGGCGGGGGGAACTGGGGGGGCCGTGGGAGCCGACGAAGACGTAACGGACGCCATCATCCGTGCGAGCCGTGCCCTGGTCGGGATCGCCGTTCGGTCGCTCACGGCGAGCGACGAAGAGGTGACGCTGCCCCAGTACCGCACCTTGGTGACTCTCACCTACGGCGGCGGGCGCAGGCTCGCCGACCTCGCCTCCTCGCTCGGTGTCAGCCCGTCGACCGCCACCAGGATGTGCGACCGCCTCGTTCGAAAGGGCCTCATCACGCGCACGCGTGACGAGATCGACCGGCGCGAGGTCAACCTCGAGGTCACCCCTGCCGGCAAGCACATTGTCGAGGGCGTGATCGAACGCAGGCGCACCGACGTACACGAGCTGTTGAAGCTGATCCCGATCTCCACCCGCAACCAGCTCGTCGAGTCACTGAACGTCCTGGCCGGCGCCACGGGCGAGCCGCCACCCGAGGTCCACTGGTCTCTCGGCTGGCACGAATAGCCCGAGCCCCGAGCCGCCGCCTCGACCGTCAGGCGACGAAGACGCTCTTCGCCTCGCAGAACTCGCGGATCCCCAGCGCAGACAGCTCGCGGCCGTAGCCGGAGATCTTGGTCCCCCCGAACGGCAGCTCCGGGGTCGACGCCACCATCGCGTTGACGAAGACCTGCCCGGCGTCGAGGCCCTCGACGAAGAGCGTGAGCTCGCTTTCGTCGTTCGTCCAGACGCTCGAGCCCAACCCGAAGGCGGTTGCGTTTGAAACCTTCAGCGCCTCTTCGGCGGAACCGACCGCGTAGAGCATCGCGACTGGGCCGAACACCTCTTCGCGCTGAACGCGCATCTCCGGCGTGATCCCTGTCAGGACCGTCGGGGGGTAGTACCACCCGCGCCTGTCGGGCACGACCCCTCCGCACAACACCTTCGCTCCTTTGTCGCGCGCGTCCTCGACCTGCTCGTGAAGCTCGTCGCGGCCTTGGCGAAGAGCGAGCGGGCCGACCTCGGTTGCGGGGTCCATCGGGTCGCCCACGGTCAAAGCACCCATCTTCTCGACGAAGCCCCGCTCGAATTGCTCGTAGACGTCGCCATGGACGATGAAACGCTTTGCCGCAATGCAACTTTGCCCGTTGTTCTGAACTCGCGCCTGGACGCCGACGTTCAGCGCGCGCTCGAGGTCGGCCGACGGCATGACGACGAAGGGATCGCTCCCCCCGAGCTCCAACACCGACTTCTTGACAGCGTGTCCGGCGGCCGCGGCGACCGACCGCCCGGCTCCTTCGGAGCCGGTGAGCGTGACGGCGCGCACCCTCGGATCCGCGATGATCCCCGCAACGCGCTCTGAACCCACGAGCAGGGTCTGGAACGCGCCTCGGGGAAAGCCGGCTCGGTGGAACAGGTCCTCCATCGCCAGAGCTGTCTGAGGGACGTTGGAGGAATGCTTGAGCAAGCCGACGTTGCCCGCCATGAGAGCAGGAGCCGCAAAGCGCATCACCTGCCACATCGGGAAGTTCCAAGGCATGACGGCGAGGACCGGACCCATCGGACGCCAGATCACGCGACTTTCCTTGGCCGAGGTGTCGATGGGTTCGTCGGCCAGGTAGCTCTCGGCGTGCTGTGCGAACCACCGAAGGGCCATCGCGCACTTGGCCAGCTCCCCCTTCGCCGCGGCGAAGGTCTTACCCATCTCGGTGGTGAGAACCCGCGCCGTCTCGGGAAGCTCTGCCTCTAAGAGCTCCGCGGCAGAGATCGCCCATCGTCCGCGCTGGTCGAACGTGGTGTCACGAAGTGTCTCGAACCCTTCCTGCGCAGCCGCCAGCCTCGCCTCGACCTCGCCTTCGTCGAGAGGGGCGAACTCCTTCTCGGTCTCTTCAGTGGCGGGATTCACCGTGGCTATGGGCATGAGTCCATCATCTCCTCATCGGGCCCCGGCGTGACGTCCGGGCCGTCTCGGAAGTTCGAGCGCGCGAGAATCACGCCATGGACAGCCGGCAGGTCGCCGCAGCGAAGGAGATCCTCGACGCTGCACGGCGGGTGGTCGTCCTTACGGGAGCCGGCATATCCACCGACTCTGGCATACCGGACTTTCGCGGGCCTTCGGGGCTCTGGACGAAGAACCCCGAGGCCGAGAAGCTCGCAACCCTCCACGTCTACATGTCCGACCCCGACGTCCGCCGCCGGGCGTGGCGGAACCGCCTCGAGTCTCCGACCTGGGAGGCAAAGCCCAACGATGGCCACCGCGCCCTCGTCGAGCTCGAGCGCCGCGGGGTGCTCGAGCTGTTGGTGACGCAGAACGTCGACGGCCTTCATCAGGCAGCGGGATCCGACCCGAGCCGAGTGGTGGAGATCCACGGGACGATGCGCGAGGTGACGTGCATGAGCTGCGGGTCGCGCTTGCCGATGTCGACCGTCCTCGAGCGCGTACAGGCGGGCGAGGAGGATCCGGAATGCCTCGAGCCGATCGGCTCGGACAAGACGTGCGGTGGGGTGCTCAAGTCGGCGACGATCAGCTTCGGGCAGAACCTCGTCGCAGAGGACCTCGTGCGCGCGGAACGGGCTGCCGGCGAATGCGACCTGTTGTTGGCGGTCGGCTCGACCTTGTCGGTCTATCCGGCCGCGGGCATGGTCCCCAGAGCCCGACATTCGGGCGCCAAGGTACTGATAGTGAACGGCGGGCCCACCGACCACGACGAAATCGCCGACGTGGTCATCCGCGGGTCGATCAGTGAGGTGCTTCCCACGATCGTGGGGATCGGCCGACCAACCGACTCGCCCTGATCGTCACGGATCGTCACCGGTCGGGCCCACGTCGGCGCCGCGACAACGGCGTCACGAGTTCTGCTTCTTCGACTTCCGTCGAGGCCGAAGCGCGAACCACCAGATGCTGACGATGGTGCCCACGAGTCCGACACCGGCCACCAAAGGCCTAAGAAGCTTGCGGTCGCTACTCACGCGGCGCACGCTACCAGCGTCCGAAGGCCGAGCTTCAGGCCTTGAATTGGACGTCACCGTAACGGGCGAGCAGCTCCTCCACCGTGCCTCGCGTCTTCGGCGCGCCCGCCATCCCGTATATCGGCGCCATGGAACCGCGCGCGCCGGGGTTGTTGCGCACCTCCTCGACCGAGTCCTGCAGGTCCGCGATGAACCGTTGCGCCACTCCGGGCTGGGCATGGCGCAGCGTGACGCACAGGTGAGCGGCTGCCGGCTTCTGCAGGCCGTTCAGGCTCCAGCCGCGATGGCTCATCTGGTCCACGACGGCGTACACGTCGATCGTGTCCGAACCGAAGGCGATCACCCACAACGGGTCACCGATCACGTAGAGGTCACCGACGGCGTCGATCGCCCGACGTATCACCGCAGCGGTCTCGAGGATCGCCTTGGTCGCAACCGTGTATCCCTGCTCACCGAATGCGACCATCGCCGCCCAGGTCTCGGCTGAGATCGCGCCCGGGCGGCTGCCGGCGAACGTAGGCGAGTAGTACAGTCCGCCCATCCACGCGGCGTTGCGGTAGTACTGGTACTCGCGCAGATCCCGGTCGCGATAGAGGATCACGGACGCGCCCTTTGCGGCGTAGCCGAACTTGTGGGTGTCGACCGAGATCGACGTCACGCCGGGTAGGCGGAAGTCGAAGGGCGGGACGGGATAACCGAGCTTCTCGGCAAAGGGAAGCACGAAACCACCCAAGCAGCAGTCGACGTGGAATCCGATACCGCGCGAGTGTGCGAGGTTCGCAAGCTCGGAAACGGGATCGATGATGCCGTGCGGGAATCCCGGTGCCGATCCGACGATGACGACTGTCTTCGAGGTGACGAGGTTCGCTGCGGCTTCCACGTCGGCGCGCCAGTCGTCTGCAAGGGGTATCGGCACCAATTGCATCCCGAAGTACTGAGCCGCCTTTTCGAAAGCTGCGTGGGCACTCAACGGTGCGAGGATCTCGGGTTCGGTTATGCGCCTCTGGTCGCGTGCCCAGTCACGGTAAGCCCGCATGGCGAGCAGAATGCTCTCGGTCCCGCCCGACGACACCGTCCCGCAAACGCTCTCGACCCCACCATCTCCACCGCCGAGCATCGACGCTGTCATCGCCACGACCTCGGACTCGTACTTGACGGCGCTGGGCCAAAGCTCGGGGTGAAGCGGGTTCGCCTGTGAGTTGACCGAGTAGACCTCGTTCAGGAAGTCGATGTGCTCCTGGCCACCGTGGTAGACGGCGCCCGATACGAACCCGTCGCGCCATTTGGGTTGCTCCAGCTCGGCCAATCCGCGCATCTCGGCGAGGATCTCGTCGCGATCGCGTCCTTCCGAGGGAAGCTTCCGGAAGGTCTCGTGCGACTCCCGATACGGGCGCAACTCGGTCTCGAGCGCCTCCACGACCAGATCGAGCTCCGAGCGCCTCATCTCGCGAGGCTCCGCGACGTCTCCCTCGTGTGCTCCATAGCCGAAGCCTAAGAGGCCGCAGGGCCGGGTAGCACGTTGCGAGGCGGCACCCAGGCCAAACTAAGGGCCGTGCACCGTGTCCCCGTTCTGACTCCGCGCGCTCGGGTGGCGTGGTCGGCGGGGTGCGCCGCATTGATGCTTTCGACGGTGGTGGCGGGTTGCACGCGCCCCGGCCAGTCGTTCTCGGCCGGTCCCGAAGGGCCCTCGCGGACCGCCGTCGCGGACGGTCGCTTCGTGACGACGATCGAGATGGGCCAGGGAACGCTTCTGGTCACCCCGCCTCCTGACGGGGCGAGGGGGACCTTCCCCGAGTCGAAGGCGTGGACCATCCTCCGGACAGCGGACGTGGCATATGGCACCTACCGTTTCGCCATCATCGGCCTCGGGCTCGCGAGCCTCCTTCCCGGTGCGTCTCCGGAGGGTCCCACATCCTCCACGACGAGCGTCCCCGCTTCGACACCGTCCGGCCCCGGCGGTCGCGGGGTGAGCTCCTCCAGCTCTGCGCCCACCACGACCGTGCCGCCGACCACCACGACCGTGCCCCGGACGACCACGACCGTGCCCGCAACCACGTCCAGCGTTCCGCCGTCGAATTCCACCGTGCCCCCCACGAGCTCCACCACCGCGCCACCCCCTTCTCTTCCGAGCTACGTGCGCAGACTTGCCTACGTGGGGATCGCTTTCGGGGGCCCTGCGTGTCCCACAGATGCCCAGAAACCCGGTGGCGCGGCCGGTGGCACCTCGACGCAAGTGGCCGTGCTGATCGACGCGACGAACGGCCACGACGTGTTGGCCTTCACAGGGGATGCTGGCTTCTCCTGCAGCGCGCCGCCGTCGACGCCCACCGTCGTACGACCCAACCAGCTCTTGTCCGTCCCGTGGCAACCCGTGGGGCCGGCGAGCACGGCGGTTCAGGCAACCCTCCCGGCCTGCGGTCACTATGTCGGCTGGACCGAGGCGCCAGGACCGACGAGCCAGAGCGCGATCGAGGTCGTGGCGAGCGTTCCGTTCGACCCCTTGTGCGGGGCAAGCGCCCCTCAGCTGCTGACCGTCGACGACGTGATCCCTCTCGGCTCGTCCCAACAGCAGGTCCCGCACGCGTCGTTGGGCCCCGTGCAAGGGCTTCGGGTGCTGCCCGGTGGAACCGTGGGGCTTTCGTCGTCGTCGAGAGCTCAGAGGGCTCAGACGGCAGTCGCCGGATGACGCGGGACGGTGACGAGCTCGACCTCGGGCGGGAGGCCCGTCACCTCGACGTGATCGCCTTCGACCTCGACGGTGACGCGCGACCCAGCGAGGGGGATGCGCTCGATCTTCAGGTGCTGGATTCCCTGGGGTAGAGCAGGAGCCAGCCAGGTCCTGCCGTAGGGGACCCACGGATCGAGCCGCAGGATCGTCCTGAGGCACAGCAGGGGTGAGGCCGCCGCCCATGCCTGGGGCGAGCAGGAGGTCGGGTATCTGACCGGGGACCCGAGCTCGCTGCGGTCGAGACCGCTGAACAGCTCGGGAAGCCGTCCCCCGAGGTGGACTGCCGCCTCGAGCAGAGCGCCTACGAGACGCTGCGCCTGCTCCATCATCCCGTAACGCGCGAGGCCGGCCGCCACGATCGCTGTGTCGTGAGGCCACACGGAACCGCAGTGGTAGCTGATCGGGTTGAAACCCCCCATTGTCGTGGCGAGAGTGCGAACCCCCCAGCCGCTGAACATCTCCTGCGACATGAGCTTCGCGGCGACCACAGGCGCCTTCTCCTCGTCGACGATTCCCGTCCAGAGGCAATGCCCCATGTTCGACGTGAGCGAGTCGATCGGCTTCTTCTCCGAGTCGAGCCCGATCGCGAACCAACCCTTGTCCTCGAGCCAGAAGTCGCGGTTGAAGTCCTCCTTCAGCCGGTTGGCCTTCGCCCTGTAGCGGTCGAACGTCGCCTCGTCACCGGCCTCCCGAGCGAAGTGCGCACGAGCCAGGTACGCGCTGTAGACGTACGCCTGCACCTCGCACAAAGCGATCGGGGCGTGAGCGATGTCACCGTTGGCGTACCTCACCCCGTCGCCCGAGTCCTTCCAACCCTGGTTCGCGAGGCCCCGGTCCGTCGCACGGTGGTACTCGACATATCCGTCACCGTCCGCGTCGCCGAAGGTCTCGATCCACTCGAGGGCGCGCTCGGCGTTGGGCAAGAGCTCGTCGACCGCCTCGCGCGCAAGCCCCCAGCGCCGCAGCTCTCCGAGGAGCATGACGAACAGCGGGGTGGCGTCAGCCGTCCCGTAGTAGATCCGCCCGCCGCCGAGCGACAGCGAAGGGGCCTCTCCGAAACGCATCTCGTGAAGGATCCTCCCGGGTTGCTCCTCGCTTCGGGGGTCGATGTCCTTCCCCTGGAACCGTGCGAGCGTCTGCAGGACACCGAGGGCCAAGTCGGGATCCACGAGCAGCGCCATCCAAGACGTGAGCAGCGAATCTCGACCGAACACGGTCATGAACCACGGAGCGCCCGCTGCGAGCACCACGCGCTCGGGATAGTCGGGGTCGAAGATCCGAAGCGCTCCGAGGTCCTCGGCGCTTCGAGCCAGCACCGAGCTCAGGACCTCGCTGTCGGTCTGGATCTGGGGCACCTGCCTTCGCCATTTCGCCAGACGCTCCGCGGGGGCAGCGCGCTCGACGGGCTGACCACACAGATAGCGCGGGTCGATGGTCTTCCCCTCGATGACGGGGTGCACCTCGACACAGGCCTTCCATTCGCCTTTTGCAGGAACTATGGCCTCGAAGCTGACGAGGTCCTCCCCCACGCTGGAGGGCGTCGGCGAGAACTTGACCATGGCTCCACGACTGACGGTCCCCCTGCGGTAGGAGAGCTCGAGGGTATCGTCTCGCCCCGATCGAGTGACCTCCCCGTCGGGGTCCGCAGCGCGTCCCTCCTTCACGGCGAATAGATCGGCGAAGTCGCTGTCCACGAAGAGCTCTATCGAGCAGAACGTCGGCTCGGCGCCGAAGTTCCTGATGACGATGTCCTCTCGCATTCCCTGTCCCACGTAACGGAAGCGAAAGACCATCAGCGTCGAGTCGCCCTTCCCTGGGCCCGGGCTCACCTGTGACACGAAGGTCGCAGAGAACGGGTCGTCGGCGACCGCCACCAGGGACTGAGGCCGGCCGGCGTTCACCCGCAGCTCGAAACGCGAGATGATCCGGGTGTCGCGCACGAACAGGCCCTGCGCGGACTTGGTGACCATGTCGCCCACCTCGGAGCTGATGGCGAACGTGGACTCGTCGACCAGGGTGACCACACCGCCGGGTTGGTCGAGCACCGACACCGCGCCGGAGAAATTCCACGGGTCGGTCACCGACGGGACGCTACCGGACGAGGCAACGGGCGCCTGCCCGGCCAGGCACGAGACCGCCGGCGGTCCAGGCACACTGTGCTGGCCCTGATTCGCACTACGCCCATAGTGCAAATCCCTCGAGGGCCACTAGACTCGGGGCCGTGAGCCGGCTCCTCGAGGTGAAGGACCTCCACGTCAGCGCGGAGGACACCGAGATCGTGCGCGGCATCGACCTGGTGGTGAAGGACGGCGAGCTGCACGCGCTGATGGGCCCGAACGGATCGGGGAAGTCCACCTTCGCCAGCACCCTTCTCGGGAACCCGGCATATCGGGTGACGAAGGGGCAGATCCTCTTCCGAGACTCCGACGTCACCGACTGGCCGACCGACGTGCGAGCCAAGGCGGGGATGTTCCTCGCCTTCCAGTACCCCGAGGAGATAGCCGGGGTCCCGGTCGTCCAGTTCCTGCGCCAAGCGGTCTCGGCTCGCGTCGGCGAGGATCGCTCGGTCCTCGAGGTGCGGATGTCGATGATGGATTGGATGAAGCGCCTCGGCATGGACCCCGCATTCGCCGAGCGCAGGCTGAACGAGGGTTTCTCCGGAGGTGAGAAGAAGCGAAACGAGATCCTCCAGATGGCGATGCTCGACCCCGAGCTCGCCGTGCTGGACGAGACCGACTCGGGCCTAGACGTCGACGCACTGCGGATCGTCGCTCAAGGAGTGCAGGCGGTACGCAGCGAGCGCCCGTCGCTAGGGGTAGTCGTGGTGACGCACTACACCCGGATCCTCGAGCTTCTTCGCCCTGACGTCGTGCACGTGCTCGTCGACGGCAGGATCGTGGCGAGCGGAGGTCCCGAGCTCGCCGACCGACTGGAAGCCGAGGGATACGAACCGTGGAGAAGATGACGTTGGGCGCGCTCTCGTGCAAGGAGGATTTCCCGCTCCTGTCTCGAGTGGTTCACGGGAAGCGGCTCGTCTACTTGGACTCGGCGTCCTCCTCGCAGAGGCCACAGGTCGTCCTCGACGCCATGGACGACTACTACCGCACCACCCACGCGAACGTTCACCGAGGCGTCTACTCGATCGCAGAGGAGGCCGACCACCTCTACGAGGCAGCGCGCCTGAGCGCCGGGAGGTTCGTCGGCGCCCCCGACCCCGAGCACGAGATCATCTTCACGAAGAACGCAACGGAGGCGATCAACCTCGTCGCGGCGACGTGGGGCCGAAAGAACCTGCACTCGGGGGACGCAGTGCTCCTGACAGACATGGAGCACCACTCCAACATCGTTCCGTGGCTCGCTCTTGCCGAGGAACGGGAATTCGAGCTTCGCTGGCTCAGCGTCGACGAGCACTACCGCCTCGACTTGTCGGACCTCGATCGTCAGCTCGACGGTGTGAAGCTCGTGGCGTGCACCACGATGTCGAACGTCTTAGGAACGATTCCTCCGTTCGCGGAAATTGCGGAGCGTGCCCACAAGGCCGGCGCCCTGGTGCTGGCCGACGCCGCCCAGTCGGTCCCCCACCTGCCGACCGACGTCGGCTCGCTCGGGTGCGACTTTCTGGCGTTCAGCGCGCACAAGATGCTCGGGCCGACCGGAATCGGGGTCCTGTGGGCGCGACACGAGCTTCTCGAGGAGATGCCGACGTTCCTCGGTGGCGGCGGGATGATCCGTGACGTCCGCCACGACGGATTCGTCTCCAACGTCCTCCCCTGGAAGTTCGAGGCCGGAACCCCCCCGATAGCGGAGGCCGTCGGCCTCGGCGCCGCAGTCGATTATCTGGGGTCGGTGGGGATGGAAGCCGTGCGCAAGCACGAAGTGAACCTCATGGGTTACGCGCTCGAGACGCTCGGCGATCGCTTCGGAGACGACCTGACGGTGTTCGCCCCCCCGGGTGCCGAGGAGCGAGGCGGGGTGATCTCCTTCGCATACCGCGACGTCCACCCCCACGACCTGGCCCAGGTGCTCGATCAGTCGGGAGTCTGCGTGAGGGCCGGCCATCACTGTGCGAAGCCCCTCATGCGACGACTTGGGGTGTCAGCCACAGCCAGGGCTTCTCTATACCTGTACAACGACGAGTCCGATGTGGACGCACTGGCCGACGCGATCGCCGAGGCCGGTACCCTCTTCGGCTAGAGACTCTGACGCAGATACTCGAGAAGACGAAAATCCTTGAGGAGAAGATGACCGGTCTCGAAGACCTCTACAGAGAGATCATCCTGGACCATTACCGCAGCCCGCGAAACCGCGGCGAGTTGCCGGTGCCGCCGGCCCATCGCGTCGAGGGGTTCAACCCTCTGTGCGGCGACGAGGTGGTGGTCTACGTGGAGCTCGACGACGGGACGCTCTCCGACATCCGCATCTCGGGGCAGGGTTGCTCCATCAGCCAGTCCTCGGCGTCGCTCATGTCGGCTGCGGTAAAGGGCAAACCTGTATCGGAGGTCCGCGGCCTGATCAAGACGTTCAAGGCGATGATGTCGATCCACGAGGCCCGCCTAGGAGACGGCGAGAGCCAGGGAGCGAGCCCGAACGGCTCCGCGTCGGGCGAGACGGTCGGCGATCCGGATTCCCTCGGTGAGCTCGCCGCCCTCCAGGGGGTGGTGAAGTTCCCGGTACGGATCAAGTGCGCGACTTTGTCGTGGAACGCGCTCGCCCAGGGGCTCGACGAGATGGGCGCAGCCTGAGCCTCGGCGGGCTCAGCAGGGTGTGGGGTTGAACGGACCCTGCCCCGGCACCGTCGTCGGGGTGGTGGCTGCAGAGCCCGACGATCCCGTGCCCGAGCCTGATGCCGAGGACCCACTCGAACCGGCCGGAGGCGCCGTCGTCGATGGAATGCTCAACGGCGACCCGTAGGAGTCGAGAGGCGGTGTCACCACGGTGTTCGGCGATGTGCCGAGGAATTGCGTGAGCACCTGCTGCGCAGCGGATTCCTGGACAACCTCGACGTCTCCCGCGACGCTCGAATAGCCACCGGCTGTCGGCAACGTGAAGGTCTGGAGGGCCGAGCCCGAGAAGGCGTGGTAGCGCTCTGCGAGCGAGAGCATCGTGCCGCTCGACATGCCCGTGTCCACGGTGATGTCCTTCACGATCGTCCCGATGAAGGCGTTGATCGTCAACGGGTTGTAGCTCGATTTCGCCTTGTTGATCACCGATTCGATGACCGTGTTCTGTCGTTGGATCCGACCCAGGTCACTCGAAGGGTCGTAGACCCAGTGCCCCGGGCTCACCTCGTACTCGTAGTAGCGCGAGCGCGCCAGAGCCAGAGCCATCGTGCCGTTCAGAGTCTGACAACCGGCCTGGGGGATGCTCAGTCCCGAGTTGTTGTTGCCGTTGTCGTTGTCGCGCACCGGGTACGCGAAGTCCAGCTTGATCCCCCCGACCGAGTTGACCAAGTCGATCACCCCGCTGAAGTCGATGATCACGAAATGTGCAATCGGGATACCGAAGGTGTTCTCGATGGTCTGGGTAAGTGGTCCAGGCCCGTCGTTGAACGCCGTATTGATCTTATTGTCGGTGGCGAGCCCGCTGCTCGAGGACATGCCGGAGAGAGCGACGTAGGTGTCGCGCGGGATGGACAACAGACGCGCCGTGCCGGAGGCTGGGTCGACGTGGAGGATCTTGATCGTGTCGCTTCGCTGGCCGCCTACCTGTGACGAGGAGCCGAAGGACTTGACAGCTTGGCCGGTGTTGCCTGCCCGGGAGTCCGAGCCCACGAGCAGCACGTTGTACGGGGCTCCTCCGACGACAGCCGCGCAGGTCGAGCACTGGAGGGTCTTTATCTGACCGAGCCGGTACCTCAGGTAGCCATATGCCCCACCGACGATCACGAGGACGAGCGCCAAGAAGATCACTGCACCGCGAAGTACCCGTTGCCCGGTGCTCCGGCGGGGACGGCTCCGTCGCCTGCGAGGGGAGGTGACAGGCTTGCGCTCACGGCGACCGGGGGGTGACGGAGGTGCGACCACCGGGGATTCCACCCTTGAGCTGCTTCCGATCACGTCGCCACGCGACCTGCTGCCAGTCGACGAACTCCGCCCGATTACGCCCGCGGTCGCACCCTGCTCCAGATCGCGCGCCATGTCACAAAACGGTACAGGCTGCGGGGGCGAAGATGGTGTCGCCTGTGCAAGGGGCGAGGCCCTACGCGAGGTGCTCGAGGACGAGCTTGGCCACCTCGTCGGGTCGCTCGAGGGTCGCCATGTGCGCGGCTCCGTCGAGCACCTCGAGCCGGGAATCGGCGATCCCCTCGACGTAGGCCTCGGCGTGCGCTCGCGGAACGATGCCGTCCTGACTCCCGTGCACGACCAATGTCGGCGCCGTGATCCGGTGCAGCCGCCGGCGAAGCTTCGGGTCGTGCAGGTACGGGTTCCAACCGACCTTTGCCGTCGCCGCTTGGGACTGCAGAACCGGTCGGATCAGATCGAACGGGATCTGCGACGGGTCGGCGTCGAACTGCGCGAGGGCGCGCATCAGCTGCGCGATCGGGTGCTCGGGGTCGGCGAACAACTCTCCCGCGAGCTCCGACAGGTCCCTCCCGAATATCTCCTTGATGGGCGCTCCCTCCACGTACAGCCCGACCGGGTTCACGAGGACCATCCTTCGCACCCGCTCGGGCCACCGCACTGCAAGCTCCGCGGCGATCCATCCGCCGAGGGACATGCCAACGAGGTCCACGCTGCTCAGTCCGAGCCGGTCGAGGAGGTCGAGTGCCCAGAACGCCGCGTCCTCGATGTCGTCGATGGATTCGATGCCTTCGGAGGTCCCGAAGCCGCAGAAGAGCGGGGCGAGGACCTCGCGCGATTCCGAGAGCGCCTCGAGCATCGTCATGCCTTCGCCCTCGCCCTGAGCCGAGTGCAGGTAGACGAGGGGCACGGGCCCCCCTCGACCACCTCGGCGCAGATCGATCTCGCCGACCGAAGTGGTCAGCGTCCCTGCGGCCAGCTCGCTCATCTCGCCGTGGCTCCGGCGGTGCTGAGGCGGTCGACCCCCGGATAGGCGTTGCGCAGGCGAGGCATCACCTCGGTGGCGAACAGCTCGAGATTGCGCCGCGTGTCGTCCGCCGGGAGCGTGCCGAGCTGGAACAGGCCCAGGAGGTTGCCGACACCGAGACGGTCGATGTTGGCCGAAAGAAGCTCGGCGACCGTGTCGGGAGAGCCGACGATCGCGTATTGCCCGCTCACGACCTGCTCCCATGTCTCGAGGTTCAGGGCGAAGGTCCCTGCGTTCTTCATGATGTTCTCCACCGAGCGCACCGAGGTGTATCCCGGGGGAGAGATGTTGATCCCTGGCAGCAGGCGCTTCACGAAGTACCAGAAGTGCTCCTCGTAGCGCCGGCGCGCTTCGGAGTCGGTCTCGGCGACGAAGATCGGAACGAGCCATCCGAGTTGCAGCGGGTCGACCTCGTAACCCTGCCTCTGGCAGGCCTCGCACATCATCTTGAACATCCTCTCGAACACGTCGATGTGGAAGTACGGGATGCCCATGTACGCGTAGTGATGCTCGGCGACGAACTCGATCGTCTCGAGCGATCCGACCCCCGGTATCCAGATCTCGGGATGGGGCCTTTGCACCGGCCGAGGCCATGTGTTCACGTATCGGAGCTTGTAGTGCTTCCCTACGAACTCGAAGGGCCCCGGCTCGGTCCATGCCTTCAGGATGAGCTCGTGAGCTTCGGCGAAACGCTCCCGCGCGTGAGCGGGATTCAGCGAGAACGAGTAGTACTCCGGCCCGCCCCCGACGACCATCCCCGCGATGAGCCGCCCTCCGCTTATGCAGTCGATCATGGCGAACTCCTCGGCGACCCTCGTCGGAGGGTCATAGAGAGGAAGGGCGTTGCCGACGACCGCGATGCGCACCCTCGAGGTCAGCCTGGCCAGGATCGAGGCGATCAGGTTCGGCGACGGCATCGTGCCGTACGCGTTCTGATGGTGCTCGTTGACACAGACTCCGTCGAATCCGAGCTCCTCTGCGTAGAGCAGCTCGTCGATGTAGCGGTTGTACAACGCGCCGCCGAGCTCGGGGTCGTAGAAACGATTGGGGCACGTGATCCACGCCGGTCCGTCGTAGTCCGGCGGGAGGTCGGGGTAAGGCATCAGGTGGAAGCTGAAGAAGCGCACCGGCGACTCCCCTTTCGCTGGGCCCTTTTCGGGCCGAGGCGCCGATGGTACCGCCGCGGTCAGTAAGCGGCGTATCCCGTGCGGTCGACCTCTTCGGCAAGCTCCGGGCCACCCTGGGCCACGATCCGGCCGTCCACGAGCACGTGCACGGCGTCGGGTATCAGCTCGCTGAGCAAGCGTCGGTAGTGGGTGATCGCCAGGACCCCGAGGTTCCACTCGGCGACGGCTTCTCTGACGCGGCGAGAAACGTCGCGAAGACCGTCGATGTCGAGCCCCGAGTCGAGCTCGTCCAGTATCGCGACGCTCGGACGGAGGATCGCAAGCTGCAAGGTCTCGCTTCGCTTTCGCTCTCCTCCTGAGAGATCCACGTTCAGAGCGCGCCCGAGAAGCGCCGTCTCGATGCCCAGCCGGGCGGCCTCGAGCGACGCCCTCTGCGCGACGGACGGGCCCGGCGACTCGGTCGGCTCGCCGGGCCCCTCGGCGGGTGCGGGTTGCCCTCGGTCGGCTCCGTCGGCTCGATCGGCTCGGTCGCCGTCCGCACGCGACGCGAGTGCCTCGACCAACACGTCGTTCAAGCGGACGCCCGGGACCTCCGTGGGGTACTGAGGTGCGAGGAACATCCCCGCGCGTGCTCGCTCCCAGGGCGCCATGGCCAGCATGTCCCGCCCGTCGAAGCTCACGCTCCCGCCGAGCACCTGATAGCCGGGCTTACCCATGAGAACGTGTGCGAGCGTGCTCTTCCCCGAGCCGTTCGGGCCCATGACCGCGTGGACCTCTCCACTTCTGACCACGAGGTCGACCCCCGACAGGACCTCGTGTCCCGAGACGCCGGCTCGCAGGCCGTCCACGACGAGCTCGTGCATCCCGTTTCGGACGCCCCCGCCATTTCCGCCAGTCGCCGCCCGGGCGCTCACGGGACTTCCAGCAACACGTCGTCGCCGTCCACTCTCACCTCGTAAACGGGGACGGGTTTGGTGGCGGGGAGCGAACAGGGCTCCCCACTTCGCAGGTCGAAGGTCGAACCGTGCTTCCAGCACTCGATCTCGCGTTCCTCGGTGAGCACCTCGCCCTCGGAGAGCGAGTAGTCCTCGTGACTGCAAACGTCTCCGACCGCGTAGAACTCGTCGTCGATCCGAACGACGGCGATCTGACGGTCACCGACCTCGAACTTCCGTGCCTCGCCCGATTCGAGATCGTCACGGCCACAGATGCGGACGACCTCACCCATGGCCGGCCACCTGCTCCGGTTGGCGATCGGCGGGCAAGCGGCCCGTGAGGCGCCTGCCGACGGCGTCTTCGAGGAAGCTGCTCACGCCGGGGAAAGGGGCACGAGATGCGAGATCCGAGAAGAAGCCGAGCACGATCAGCCTTTCCGCGATCGACGGTTCGATCCCCCGCGACTCCAAGTAGTAGCGCTGCTCCTCGTCGATCGGCCCGACCGTCGACGCATGGCTGCAGCGGACGTCGTTCTCGTCGATGTCGAGATTGGGTACCGAGTCTGCGTGCGCTCCCTCCGAGAGGACGAGATTGTGGTTCGTCTGGAAGGCGTCCGCTCCGTGCGCGCCGCGCGCGATCCGAATCAGCCCGCTGTAGACAGAGCGTGCCCGATCAGCTACCGCTCCCTTGAAGAGCAGCTCGCTTCGGGTCCTCGGCCCGTGATGGTCCTGGAGAGTACGAAAGTCGTGCACCTGGTCGTCGGTGCCCAGGTACGCAGCGAGCAAAGACGACTCGGCTCCCTTGGCGGCCACGTCCGAGTCGGTCCGCACCCGTGCGTAGCGACCGCCCAGGCTGCAAGTGAACGACCTGAGCGTTCCCTGTTGGCCGACACGACTCGTCTGGAGCGCGATCTGGGTGGACGCTTGGTCGAGCACCTGCAGGTTCGCATATGAGAACCGCGCGTCCTCGGCTACGTCGATCTCCGTGACGGGCACGACGAGAGCGGGGGTTCCCGCAGACGCCGAGCCGGTGGCGTCGGGCGGCGCTGTTCCTGCGGTCGCCCTCGCGGACAGCTCGATGACACCCGCCTCGGCCGAGCGCCCCACGCGCACGAGAGTCCTCGGAAAGCAGGCGAGAGCTGGATGTTCCTGGCTCGTTCCGGGAGGAACCGCCTGCGACGAGACCAAGTGGACGATGACGACCGGATCGGTGATCACGACCTTGGGCGAGACCTTCACGATCGCCGCGTCTGCGAGGAAGGCCTCGTGGAGCCCCCCGAATGCGTCATGCGGATGGGCCATTGTGCCGAGCCCGTCGGCCAGCGCGCTCTCCGACGCTCGCCGCGCGGAGAGGATCTCGACGGCGCCGTCGGGCAATTCGGCGGAGCGCTCCACCCGCTCCACGAGACCGTCGCGAGTGACGACGAGCCCCGCCCGGGGTCCGAGAGCATCCGCGAGCGCGTGGGCGAAGGCGAGATCGGCGGCCAGCGCGCTCGTTAGTTCGCCGGCAACTGGGCCGGGAGCGAACGCGTGGATGTCGAACTCGTCGATCCCGCTGTACCGCCACACCTCCTCTGACTCACTCGGAAACGCGAGCCCCCTGAGACGAGCGAACGCGTCGGCGCGCCGGCGCGCCAACCAAGGCGGCCCACCGAGTGCTGCGGACGCGTCGGCAGTGAAGTTTTCGGTCAGGGTCGTGCCTTTCCAAGGCCGGCGGACTTCGCGGGCGTGCTCTCGAATGCGGCCTTCGAAGGCATCCTACCGGTCGGCTGCAGCCCTCTGGCCAGGGAGTCTGCGCCCGCGTTTAGTGTGGGCGCCATGTCCCAGTCCCGCGTCATACGCATCGAACGAGACGACCACGTCGCCACTGTCTGGCTCGACCGGCCCGACGCCCGAAACGCGTTGGGTCAGGACTTCTTCGACCAATTGCCGGTCGCCATGGAGGAGGTGGCGGCCGACCGCAACGTCCGTGCCGTCGTCATCGCGGCGAAAGGGCCGGACTTCAGCGTCGGGCTCGACCTCAAGGCCATGGGAGGCCTCCTCTCTGACCCCGACGCCGCGGGCTCCGCGGGAGGCGACGGAGCAGGTCGTACCCCGTCCATGGCCGCCCGTGCCTCGGGTGCGCGTGCGGGGGTCCTCCGCCTCCAACGCTCCATCACTTCGGTCGCCGACTGCCCGAAGCCCGTCATAGCCGCAATCCACGGCTACTGCATCGGAGGGGGAGTGGACCTGACGAGCGCGTGCGACATCAGGCTCGCCAGCGCAGACGCAGTGTTCTCGGTGCGCGAGACGCGTGTTGCGATCGTCGCCGACCTCGGAAGCCTCCAGCGTCTCCCCCGCATCATCGGGAGCGGTCACGTCGCGGAGCTCGCCTTCACCGGGAAGGACATCACGGCCACGCGCGCGAAGGAGATCGGCCTGGTCAACGACGTCCTCGCTCATGCGTCCGATGCCCAGGAAGCTGCCAACGCTCTCGCGTCCGAGATCGCATCCAACTCTCCCCTGGCGGTCCAGGGCACGAAGGCGGTGCTCCGAGCATGCGAGAACCTGTCCGTCGCCGACGGACTCGACTATGTGGCGACGTGGAACGCGGGTTTCCTGCAGTCCGACGACCTGGTGGAGGCGATGACGGCTTTCATGGCCAAGCGCTCCCCGCAGTTCGAAGGACGCTGACGGCCAGTACGCACTCTGGTCAGCCTCTTTGGCTCCAGGGCCAGCGACGTTTCGAGGCGGACTTGCTGCGCTCTGCACGCCTCTCCTCTTTCTCGACTTCCATCAACGTCTCGGGGACGACTGAGTCGACTATGTCCTCTGCCTGTTCGAGGAGGTCGACCACTTCCTGCCCGCCCGGACCCGGCTCGTCCTCGAGCGCCGGCTCGACCAGGCTTCCCTGCTCCCATCCGGCACCCGCCAGGCGCCGGTCGTAGGACGGGCAATTCTCAGGACAGCGCCAAGGAGCCTCTGGAGCCAGATCGAGCTCGCAGAAGCGCACGACCTCGCCGGTCGCGTAGCTTCGACTCTGAAAGTGCTTGCACTCCTCGCGCATAGGCACGGCGCGATCCTCCCATTCCCCCTGCTCGGCTCACACGCTACGTCCGCACGCGCGGGCGCTCGGCGGGTCAGCCGACCGATCCCTCCATCTGGAGCTCGATGAGCCTGCTCCATTCCACCGCATACTCCATCGGGAGGGTGCGCGTGACCGGCTCGATGAAGCCGTTCACGATCATGCCCATGGCCTGGCTCTCGGAGAGCCCGCGGCTCATCAAGTAGAAGAGCTGGTCTTCACCGATCTTCGACACCGTCGCCTCATGGCCGATCTGCGCGTCACGCTCGGCAACCTCCATGTAGGGCTTCGTCTCCGACGTCGATTCGTCGTCGAGGATCAGAGCGTCGCAACGTACGAAGCTCTTCGAGTGCTTCGCCCCTTCGTCTACCCGCACCAGCCCGCGGTAGGTGGAGACGCCACCGTCCTTCGAGATCGACTTCGAGACGATCGTGGACGAGGTCTCGGGGGCCGCGTGGATCATCTTCGCACCGGCATCCTGATGCTGGCCCGGACCCGCATACGCGACCGACAGCACCTCACCCGACGCCTTCGGTCCCATCAGGTACACCGAGGGGTACTTCATCGTGAGGCGGCTTCCGATGTTCCCATCGATCCATTCGACGTGTGCCTCCGCCTCTGCACGCGCTCGCTTCGTCACGAGGTTGTAGACGTTGTTCGACCAGTTCTGGATGGTCGTGTAGGTGATGCGGCTCCCCGGCAGAGCGACGAGCTCGACCACCGCGGAGTGCAGCGAGTCAGTCGAATAGACCGGTGCAGAACAACCCTCGACGTAGTGGACCTGGGAACCCTCATCGGCGATGATCAGCGTTCGCTCGAACTGGCCCATGTTCTCGGTGTTGATGCGGAAGTAGGCCTGCAGCGGCATGTCGACCGAGACGCCGGGAGGAACGTAGATGAAGGACCCGCCCGACCACACCGCGGAGTTCAGAGCAGCGAACTTGTTGTCGTTCGGCGGGATGATCGACGCGAACCACTTGCGCACGATGTCGGGGTACTCGCGCACCGCAGTGTCCATGTCGCAGAACAGCACGCCCTGAGCCTCGAGGTCCTCGCGGTTCCTGTGGTACACGACCTCGGAGTTGTGGACGACGAAGCCTTCGGCGACGAAGTTGTGGTGTCCCGTCACCTCGATGTCGTAGACGGATTCGACACCCATAGGCTCGATCGAGTCGATGCGGACGAAACCGAGCATCTCGCTCGTGTGGGCCCGGAACACCGTTCCCTTTGCCGTCCGGTAGGTGTGCGGATATGCGCGGCGGCCCAGACGATCGCGCCGGCGCGGCGAGCGGGCCGGGATCTGGTCGAAGCGACCGCTGAGGCGCAGGTGATATGCCTGCATCAACCGGTCGCGCTCGAACGGGTGACGGTTCGAGACCGAGATCACACTGCTCGAGTCGATCCCCGACAGCGCGAGGAGCTCCTTCAACTGCTCGAGGAGCCCTCTGTTGGCGCTGCAGAACATTGCGTCTTTGGACGTCGGGTGGTCCCTCACGTAACCGTCCGAGTCGAGCAAGCCGGCTATCAGAGCGAGCCGCTCTGATCGGGGCAGCCCGAAGCTCCAGTCCGGAATCCGCTTGGTGTGAGAGTTCCCGCCGAGTCCGTTCAGCTCGACGAACTCGGCAAGCGCGGCGGTTCCACGCCCGGTAAGTCGGAAACCGTCACGGGCGAGCCGCATCTCGAGGCCGAACAGGTGGAGCATCACCCGCTGAATCTCGGAGACGAGCGCCTCGTCAGTGCGGTCGACGGCGATCTCGACCGTCACGTAGCCGCCCGAGTGCTTCAGATAGCCGTCGCCGAGATAGGCCCCGGCCCACCAGCAGAACTCGTCGCTCGTGCGCGCGGGCAGGCGGGCGGCTTCGGGGCGATCCGGGAGAAGAAGCTCTGCGGAGTCTCCGAAGTCGGGCACGTCGGTCGCGATCGCAACCAGGTCGCCACGCTTGAGCTCCTCCACCGGCACCCAGGCCGGGTGAAAACGCGCCCTCTGCCGGCCCTCGCGGCGCTCGTCGCGAAGCACCAGGAAGGGATGGTTGGCGGACGCAGTGATCTTTCGGCCGCGTGCGCGGATCTCGAAGACCTCCTTCTCGCCCGAACAGCGTTGTCCTGCGACTCGCGCGGCCACGACCTGTTTCGTGGACTCGTCCAATGAGAACACCTCGTCGTCCGGGCAAAGCTCCTTTATCAGGCGCATCCCCGAGGACGTCCACACCCGCGTGCTCCCCGCGAGGCATTCGTACTGGCTCGTGACACCGGCCAGGTACTTGCGCTCGGCTTCGGGGATGCCGAGCTTCTCGTAGGTGTTCTTTATCGACTCGGGCAGCGCGTCCCAGTCCTTCACCTGACCCTCGGTCGGCTTCACGTAGTAGTAGATGTTGTCGAAGTCGAGGTCCGGCATGTTCACGGCGAACCAAGGAGCCATGGGCTTCGAGAAGAACTTCTTGAGAGCCCGCAGCCTGAAGTCGCGCATCCACTTGGGCTCACCCTTCATCTCGGACATCTCGCGCACGATCTCTTCGGAGAGGCCCTTCTTCGGCTTGAAGACGTAGTCCTCGACGTCGCTCCAGCCGAGCTTGTAGCGGCCTAGATCGAGCTCAGTGTTGGTCATCGGTCACCTCTGGTCCCGATGGTCCGAAGTGTGCGCAGCCGGACAATCTTGACCCTGGTCGTAGGGAATTTCTCCTATGCACATAGTAACAACTACCCGTAGCGGCGGTGCCTGCCACCTCTCTAGCTAGAAGGCGATCTAGACGGATGGGGCCGAGGGGTCCGGAGCCGGGGGCCGGGGGCCGGGGGCCGAGGGGTCCGGAGCCGGGGGCCGAGGGCCGGGGGCGGGTCAGGCGACCTGGAAGTTCAAGTCGAACGGCGAGCCGTGGTCCGAGGGGAGAACGACCGGTACCCGGTTGACCGACACGTTGACGACGAACGCCGCCCCTAGCCGGAGCGAGACGCTCCCCGTGGCCGATATCTGCTGGGTCTGCCCTGCTTCGAGGGTGCCCGTCCAAAGCACGCTGCCGGAGGAAGTGGCTTGAGCGAGCACCCAGCAGGCCCCGGACGCAGAGAGTGTGAGGGTGTAGGAGGTCCCCGGCGCCTGGTAGTCCGCGGACGTGGTGCTCGAGGTCGTGGCCTGGAGGCTCGAGGGCACGGTCGTGGTCGGCCGGCGCCCGCCCGACGAGGATCCCGGCCGTGTGGCGGGAGTGCCGGCATTCGACGAGCGATTCGATGCGGAGGTGGCCGAACTCGAAGCCGTGGAGCCGGCCTTCTTGTGCGACGGGTGTGACGGGGCGATCGCAACCCCGACGGCCACCAACGCGATGAGAGCGACGACGACGGCGGCGACGAGGATGCCCCTGCCGCTGATCTCAGGGCGGCCGGACGGCAGGCCGCCTCTCCGGCGCTGGTAGAACGCCCGCCTCAAAGCCACCTGGGAGACCGTCGAGGAAGCGGACCCGCCACTGGGCGCCGAGACCGACGCCGGCGAATCGTCTTGGAAGGCCGCCCGGCCGGGCCCCCCTGACCTGGATATGAGGGTGCCGGAGCGAGCGGCCGTCGGAGCGAGGGCGCCACCCGAACCGTTCCGAGGACCGGCCTGCACACCGGCACCGGAGGAGGACCCCGACGAGGCGGACGATCCCCGCACCCCGTTGGCGGCATTGCGCTCGGCCAGGTGGCGAAGCGTCTCGATCGTCTGGTGGTAGTCGCTGACCGAGTGCCGTTCGTCACCGCCGCGGCGCCAGGTCACACCCAAGAGTACGGCGCCGACGACGGCGATCGCACCGACGACGAGCACGACGGTCATCCCCACCATTCAATCCAATGGCGGCGACATTGGGTACCGCGGATCTGAGCCTGCCACGGTGAATTCTTGGCGAAATGGGAGGCTCAGGCGCCCCTGAACTCCGCATTCGAGTCGATCATGCCCTCGCTCCGTCGTCGGGGCGCGGACTACGAGGACTGTTCGAGGGTCACGTCCGGAGCCCGAATCGGGGCCTGAGTGCCGGGTCGATCGCCGATCGCTCCGGGTTCACACGGTCACGATCCGACAGCACGGGGTCCTTCACACCCCAGTCGGCCCGGATCTCGGGGTCGTCCCAAGCCACGCCCAGCTCGTCTGCGGGGTTGTAGTAGCCGTCCACCAGGTACCAGAGCAGCACGTCCGTCAACGAGGCGAACCCGTGGGCGACCCCCGGTGGGATGAAGAGACCCCGGTCCTGTGCGCCGTCCAGGTCGAGCATCTCGGTGGCACCCTCTGTGGGAGAACCGGACCTCAGGTCGTGGAGGACCACTCGCGCCTTGCCGCGCAGCACGTACCAGTAGTCGGCTTGGTGCAGGTGGTAGTGGAGCCCCACGACCGCGCCGGCCTCCTTCTCGGACCGGTTGCCCTGGATCATCTCGCGGCCGAGCGGCAACCAAGATCGCCTGTAGGTCTCCACGAATCGTCCGCGCGAGTCGCCGTGCACATCAGGCTCGACGACCACGACATCTGAGATCACCTTGGAAGGAACGATCCCGGGCATGGGCGCACGCTACTTCGCGCCCGGCATCCTCACGAAGCGAAAGTCCCGAAGCCCCCCCGGTAGAACAGCAACGGCCGGCCACCGTTCACTCCCATGTCCTCGACTCGGCCCACCACCAACTCGTGGTCGCCGGCGTCGTG
>DAIQQK010000117.1:0-9912 GCA_036786835.1 Acidimicrobiales bacterium
GTGTCGATCGCGAGCACGTTCGAGCTCCCGGAGACGAAGCCGGTGTTGTTGAGCCACCAGCTGCCGTCGGGCTGAATGTATGCGAAGACGCCATCGGCCACCTCCTCGGTTCGAGGTGGTGGGAGGTCCCGAGATGACTCGTGGTCCAGATGAGTGCTGGTCATGACGCGGGTCTACCAGCGACATCACACCCCTCGCATAGGTTCGGCCGGCGTGACTCGTGTGCTCCAAGAGAAATCGAGGGGTAGCTGCCCGGCCGGCCTCCGCGCGAAGGCCGACTCGAATCCGCGGCGCACCCTTGTGTTCCTGTTGTTGGCCGGCACTATCGCCGGGGCGTGCACCTCTGCCTCCTCAGCGGCACCGGCACCGGCGTCACCAGCACCGGCGTCACCGGCACCGCCGGTCCGGAGTTCGGGGCCGGCACCCGCAGATGCCGCCGCGCTCGTGCGGTCACCTGGCTACGGATGGTCCGATTCGGGGCTGGACGGGCCGGTTCCCACCTCGGGGAGTTGTCAATACAGAGCCGCCGCCGACGGTTCGAGCCTGCCCGATCCCGAGTGCACACCGGGTGCGATCGATGCCTCCGTGACCGAGGGGAACCTGGCGAGCACGATCTGTGATCCGACTGGATACACGAGCCATGTGAGACCTCCCGAGTCGCTGACCGAGCCGTTCAAGTACGCGTCGATGAGTGCCTACGGAGTCGACGCTCCAGCCGGGCGTTACGAGCTCGACCATCTGGTGGCACTCGAGATCGGGGGATCGAGTGACACGCGAAACCTGTGGCCTGAGTACGACGACCACCCCTCGCCCGGTGTCGCCAACTCGAAGGACGTCGTGGAGGCAGAGATGCACGATCTCGTGTGCAATGCCGTGCACGGCAGGGCTTATCTACCTTTGTCCGTGGCTCAGGTCCTGATGGCCTCGGACTGGACCACGTCGGTCGAGAAGGCGGAGGGATCGCTCGTCCAGCCATAAGGACGCGGCTGGCCGAATGCTCGCTTGTTTACGTCCTTTTCAAACCGAGGCCGACGACGACGTTCCAGCTACGCACCCTCCAGCTCGACACGAGCCCTTCTCGCACATAGGGGTCCGCTTCTGCGAAACGCCGAGCGACAGCCGGGTCGTCGCCCGCGAACACGAGGACCGCCTTGTCGACCGGATCGGCGAGCGCACCTGCCAAGAGGATCTCTCCGCGATCATGCGCATCTTGAACCAGTTTCAGGTGGTCGTCTCGCAAGGGGGCGCGGCGCTCGATGTAGTCGTCAACGAGGTCGTACACGAGCAACCAGTGCATCGACGTCACCTTAGGTGAGGTTCGTATCGCCGGTGTGGCTGCACGCGCGTCGTAGGCTCCGGTGCCTGTGCCCTCCGAAGTCGTCGTCGCCAGCTGGAACGTGCACAGCGGCATCGACGGCTGGGGTCGCCCGTTCGACGTGGTCGCAGGGTGCAGGGCCATGGATGCCGACGTCATCGTTCTCCAGGAGACCTGGTCGCCCGATGGTGAGGTGTCGCTCGCCCGGCGAACAGGCGACGCCCTCGGATACCGGGTCGAGGAATCCGTGATCGCGAGAGGAGTGATGTTCGCACCTCCACCGCGCGCTGGAAGCAGATGGGGACCTCCGCCATGGCAGCGCCCCTTTCACGGCGCGCGAGTCGACCGAGCCCCGTCGTCGAGAACTCGGAACGGCGCGACGCGGGGAACGCTCGGATTGGCCGTGTTGTCTCGACTCGAGATCTCCTATGTCGAGACCTGGGATCTCGGTCAGTTCCTCGGGGACCCGACGAAGCGGTCGGCGATCGCGGTGAAGGTCGTCGCAAGTGGAGCGGGCGGCTCGGCTAGCCAGGGCTTGCTCGTCGCGGGCACGCACCTGTCGCACTTGCGCCATGGCTCGGTCATGCAGATCGCAAGACTTCGAAGGATGCTCGCTCGACGCAGCGGGCCCGCGGTTCCCGCTGTGCTGGGAGGGGACATGAACCTGACTGGGGCGCCGCTCTCTGTCTTGTTGCCGGGTTGGAGGAGGACGGTGCGCGGACCCACTTGGCCTGCTTGGAGACCCCTCGGGCAGAGCGATCACATACTCGTGACACCTGCCGTCGAGGGCTCGGGAGAGGTTCTGGACATCGGAGGCTCGGACCATCTGCCGGTGAGAGCCCACCTCTCGTTCTCCTGATCACAAGACTCGACGACCCGCCCGGGACGCGACGTCATGGTCACGCCATCGAAACAATCCCGACATGAGATCGAAAAGGGGACTACGGTCATTTCCGAGCAGGGCAATTGGACCCTACTGCAAGGGGGGTTCACGCCTGAGGCTTGGGGTGTCTGCCAAGACCTCGCGGACGCTGCAGCAGATGGAAAGAAATGGCACGTCGCCCTCGCGGGCCACTAACAGGAGGCGAAGCGTTGCGAATCATGAAACTAAGCAGGTTGGGGGGCCTGTCGCTGGTCCTCGCAGTCGGGGTGATAGCGACGGCCTGTAGCAGCTCGTCGAGCTCGACCACTTCGACGACGTCGGCTTCCAGTGGACCCTCGGGTCTCAGCACCAGTTCGTTCAACGTCAATTTCACTGCGATGTCTCAGCTGAAGAGCGTGGCCTCTTCGGGCTCGGGACTCGTGGGCGTGATCCTGCCGGACACGACGTCCTCGACCCGCTATGTCGACTTCGACGCGCCATACCTGACCAAGGCGTTCCAGCAGGCCGGGTACAGCTCCTCGGACTTCAAGATCGACAACGCACAGGGGGTCGACGCCACCGAGGTCGCTGACGCGCAGGCCGACATCACAGAAGGTGCGAAGGTCCTGGTCTTCGACCCGCTCGACAGCACGACGGGTGCCCAGGTGCAGCAGCTCGCGGCCGCCCACGGGGTGCAGCTGATCAGCTACGACCGTGCCACGTTCGTCGGGACCAACACGTACTACGTGAGCTTCGACAACGTTCAGGTCGGAAAGCTCATCGGCCAGGGCTTCGAGGACTGCGTGACTGCCTGGAACGTGAGCAGCCCGAAGGTCTTCGAGCTCGACGGCGGTGAGGACACCGACCCGAACGCCGTATCGTTCGCCCAGGGATACGACCAAGTGATCTGGGGCAACACGACGACACCGGAGTCGGCTGGTCTCACGAACAGCAAGGGCTACACCCTCGTCGGCGACCAGATCACCCCTGGTTGGACGAACGCAACCGGTGCGACGATCTTCCAGCAGCAGTTCACCGCTCACCCGACCATCAACGCCACCGTCGAGGCCAACGACGGTCTGGCCAACGTGGTGATCGGGGACCTGAAGAACGCCGGCGTCGGACCGAAGAAGATCCCCACGACAGGACAGGACGCAACACTTCAGGGGATGCAGTGGGTTCTGCAGGGCTACCAGTGCGGGTCGGTCTACAAGCCGATCTACGAGGAGGCGCAGGATGCAGTCGCCCTGGCGACCTACCTTCGTGCAGGCAAGACCCCGCCCTCGTCCCTCGTGAACTCGACCACGTCACCGCCCTCGGGCGTGACCGGGACGACGCAGCCGGCGTCGCTTCTCACCCCGATCTGGGTGACTGCGTCGAACATGAACGCCACTGTCATCAAGGACCAGTTCATCTCTGCGTCCACCTTGTGCACCGCGGTGGGTAGCAGCGTCTGCAGCTCAGCCGGCATCACCCCCTGAACCGGGTGATCCCGACCTGACGTTTGGGACCGCCGCCGCGTCACGCGGCGGCGGTCCCGCGTCGGGGCGTCCGATGCCGTAGTTTTGGGCGAGACGAAAGTGACGAGATGGCCGAGACGAACGTAGAAGAGCCTCTTCTGAGGCTGCGGGGGATCTACAAGAGCTTCGGTGCGGTCCAGGCCCTGGCCGATGTCGATCTTGAGCTGCCCTCCGGACAGATAACGGCACTGTGCGGCGACAACGGTGCCGGCAAGTCCGTGCTCGTGAAGTGCATCGCGGGGACCCACGAGCCCGACGAGGGATCGATGTTCTGGGAGGGCCGCCACGTCCGCATCCGTAATGCTCACGATGCCGCCGCCCTCGGGATCGAGACCGTCTACCAGGACCTCGCTCTCGCAGACAATCTCGACATCGTTCAGAACATGTTCCTCGGACGTGAACGCCTCCGCTATCGCCAGCTCGACGAGAACGACATGGAGCGCGCCGCCGCCCAAACACTTGCGAGCCTGCGCGTGACGACCGTGAGGTCGATTCGCCAGCCAGTCGGATCGCTCTCGGGGGGGCAGCGACAGTCGGTAGCCGTCGCGAAAGCAGTCATGTGGAACTCCAAGCTCGTGATCATGGACGAGCCGACCGCCGCGCTCGGAGTGACCCAGACGACGATGGTGCTCGACCTCATGCGGCGCTTGCGTGACCACGGGCTGGCCGTCCTAATGATCTCCCACAACTTGAACGATGTCTTTGCAGTGGGCGACAGGATGGCGGTCCTCTACCTGGGGAGGTTGGTCGTGCAGGACCAGGCGTCCGCGTTCGACCGTCAGAGCCTCGTCGAGTACATGACCACCGGAGGTCTTGGCGTGACTGCCGCAGGACTGCCCACGGGAAGCGGAGCGCCCGAGCATGGCAAAGCCTGATCCTGGCCCGGGTCCGGGTATCGGCGGTGCCCCGCCGGCTCTGGATGGCGACCCACAAATAGGAGAGCTGGTCGACCTTACAGCAGCTCCGGAAGCCGCTGCGCCCCTCGTTCCCGCTGAGATAGTCGCGCAGACCCTGCCCGAATACCTGCGAGCCCTATTGCTTCGTGTCAAGGGCGGGGAGAGCGGCATGTTGCCGGTCATCCTGGCGCTGGTCATCATCGTCATCGTCTTCGAGGCGATCAGCCCCAACCACGTCTTTCTCCACGCCACCAACATCGTGAACCTCTTCCAGCAGAGCGCATTCTTCATCGTGTTCGCCATGGCCGAGATCTTCGTCCTGTTGCTGGGAGAGATCGACCTCTCCATCGGCTTTGTGGGCCCTGTAGGAGCGGTGATCGCGGTGCAGCTCGTACAGCCTCGAACGACCGGCTGGCCGTGGGAGGCTGCCATCGTCGTGGCGTTGCTGGCGTGCGCGGTGATCGGCGCGGTCCAGGGCTCGTTGATAACGCGCCTTCGGCTCCCCTCCTTCATCGTCACCCTCGCCGGACTTCTCATCTTCAACGGGGTGCTGCTGATCATCCTGGGGTTGGGTCCGTTCTCCGGTTATCCGAGCCTCATCGGCCGTTCGTCGAACCTGCACGCCCTCTACGCCCTCATGTGGGGACACGTCAGCCCGCTCGTGGGCTGGATCGTCATGATCGCCCTCGTGGCCGTCATGGGCCTGAACCTCTTCCTGCGCGACACGAGGCGCCGCCGAAGTGGGCTGGTGGCGCCGCCGCTGAGCCTGACACTCATAAAGATCGCGTTCATGGCGGCCGTCGGGATAGCGGTCGTGGTGATCTGCAACTTGAACCGCGCCACCTTTGGCACCCTTGAGGGTGTTCCGTACGTGGTGTTCATCGTTCTTGGAATGCTGGTGATCTGGACGTTCCTGCTCCAGCGGATGCGCTTCGGGCGCTACGTCTACGCCATCGGCGGCAACCCCGAGGCGGCGCGCCGAGCGGGGATCAACGTCGCGATGATCCGTACGTGGGCGTTCATCCTCTGTGCCGTCACGGCGGGCGTCGCCGGACTGCTCTACGCCTCCTACCTGGGTGGCATGTCGAACAACGTGAACGGTGGCCAGCTCGTGCTCTACGCGGTCGCCGCCGCTGTCATAGGCGGAACGTCGCTGTTCGGGGGTAGGGGGAGGATCGCCCACGGAGTGCTCGGGGGACTCGTGATCGGTGGGATCTACAACGGCATCTATCTCCTGGGGCTGTCGGCGCAGTGGCAATACATCATCACCGGCTTCGTGCTCATCGTGGCGGTGACCGTCGACGCGCTCAGCCGCCGGGGGACCACGACCGGCGGCCTCGCCGGTCGATGAGGAGGTTGTCGGGCCGTCGGCTATGAGCGGCTCCGACACCATTCGTGTCGGCCTCGTCGGCTACGGGCTGTCAGGGCGGGTCTTCCACGCTCCGCTTCTGAACGCGACCCCAGGGTTCACCCTGAGCACCATCGTCACCGGGAACGCCACGCGTCAGGCGCAGGCGCGAGCCGACCACCCGGACGCCCGAGTGATCGGGAGGGCTGAAGAGCTGTGGAGCTGTGCGAAGGACCACGATCTCGCGGTGGTCGCCACGGACACGGGATCGCACGTGTCGCTCGCCTCCGCAGCTATCGACGCCGGGTTGGCAGTCGTCGTGGAGAAGCCCCTCGCGCCTAGCGCGGACCAAGCGCGCGGTCTGGTGGATCGAGCGAACAGGCTCGGGCTCGTGCTCAGCGTCTTCCACAACCGTCGTTGGGATTCGGATCACCTCACGCTTCTGCGACTCGTCGGTGAGGGTGCCCTCGGGGAGGTGATGCGTTATGAGTCCCGGTTCGAACGCTGGCGCCCTGAATCGAACCGGGAGTCCTGGCGCGAGCGAGAGGCGCCGTCTTCGGGGGGAGGGGTGCGTCTGGATCTTGGAGTCCATCTCGTCGACCAGGCCCTAACCCTCTTCGGAGCGTCGCACTCCGTGTACGCCGAGGTCTTTTCGCGCCGAGGCGGTGCGGACGACGACGTGTTCATGGCGGTCGAGCACGTCTCGGGAGTCCGGTCGCACATGTGGGCAGGGGCGCTGAGCGCGGCACCCGGACCGCGTCTCAGGGTCCTCGGTACCGGCGGCGCGTTCGTCGTGGCCGGTCTCGACGGCCAGGAGCACGCGCTTCGCTCGGGCCGGCGACCCGACGAGCCCGACTTCGGCGAGGAGCCGGAGCAGAGTTGGGGCCGGCTGTTTCACGGCGACGCCGGTGAACCCGTGCGTCCGGAGCGAGGGCGCTGGAGCCAGTACTACGCGGACCTCGCGCTGGCGATGCGCGGTGGATCGGCTCCTCCTGTGGACCCTGGCGATGCGCTCGCAGCGCTCGAGTTGCTCGACGCGGCCCTGCGCAGTGCGCAGGAGGGCTCGGTCGTGTACCTGGGCTAGGGGCCGTGGCGGGGGCCGGCGGCAGTGGCGAGCGGGAGGCGCTCGTCCGGTACGTCGGTCTTCCACGACTCGCGTATCCAGTGGTGTGCCGGGTCGTCGCAGAAGGTCATCGTGCGTTCTGGCGCCGGACCGGCCAGCACGTTCAGGTAGTAGAGGTCGTATCCCGGTGACGTCATCGAGGGCCCGTGGTATCCGCGCGGAATGAGCACCACGTCACCTTGGCCGACCTGCTCGCACATGTCGATCTCGCGGTCGGCTGTGTAGAGGCGGTGAAAGGCGAACCCCTCACCGATCTTCCGAGAGCCGTCTTCGCACGCCCGCGCCAGCTCGAAGTAGTAGATCTCCTCGAGAACGGCCTCGCCAGGCCTGGCCTCGTCGTGCTTGTGGGGCGGATAGCTCGACCAGTTTCCGGCAGGAGTTATGCACTCGACTGCAACCAGCTTGTCGGCTGGGAACGACTGCGGATCACAGAAGTTGTTCAGCTGGCGTGTCGCCTGTCCTGCCCCCCGAAGCTCCACGGGCACCTCTTCGGCCGGTCCATAGGCAGGTTCGAGGCGTCTCGTCGACTCCGAGCTCGGAAGAGCGAACCGCCCACCACGGCGGCTCGACAGCCGCACCTCGGAGTCGATCGGGAGATAGGCGAAGTCGCTCACACGGCTGAACACGTCGTCTCTGCCGGCCAGCTCGAATCTTCGCCCCTCGCATTCGATGACGCACGAACCCGCGAGGGGAAGCACGACCATCTCTGTCGATCCGGTCGACCACGACCGAGTTTCCCCGCTCGAGAGCTCGATCACGCGAAGGCCCGCGTAGGTCCATCCTGCGTAGCCTGGGCTCACGACGACCCGGTCGTAGTCGTCGGCCGACTGGCCATATGGGATGTGAAGCGGGTGACTCAATGTGGCTCCAAGCTCACATCGTACGAGAGAATGATGCAATGCCTGAGGTCGCACCAGGTCTCGGACAGTTCGACCTCTCCGGTCGCGCCTCTCTGGTCACGGGGGCGACTGGTGCTCTCGGACGCGCCATAGCGATGGGTCTTGCACGATGCGGCTCGAAGGTGGCGGTGCTCGCCCGCGGCTCCAATGCGACCGAGAAGTTAGCCGAGGAGATCCGAGGCGGCGGAGCCGACTCGATCGCGTTGGCCTGCGACGTCCTCGAGCGCGATCAGCTGGTAGACGCCCGTTCGTCCATCGAGGCCGAGTGGGGACACCTGGACGTCCTCGTGAACGCAGCAGGGGGAAACCTCACCTCGGCGACCCTCTCACCCGAGCAAACCCTCTTCGACATCGACCTCGACGCGTTTCGTGACGTCGTCGAGCTGAACCTCCTCGGCGCGCTCACGCCGATACAGGTCTTCGCGTCGATGATGGCCGAAGCCGGTCGAGGGAGCATCGTGAACATCTCCTCGGTGACCGCATCGCGACCACTTTCACGAGTCGCCGGATATGGCGCATCCAAGGCGGGGCTTGAGAACCTGACGCGCTGGCTGGCCGACCACCTCGCGAGGCGGTTCGGACCCGGCATCCGGGTCAACGCGATCGCTCCGGGGTTCTTCGTCGCCGAACAGAACCGTGGACTGCTCGTCGAGCCGGGTGGATCCCTGAGCGAGCGAGGCAGGAAAGTGGTGGCTCACACACCGATGGGCCGGCTGGGCGATCCCGAGGACCTCGTCGGCCCTGTGGTCTGGCTCGCCTCGGACGGCAGTCTGTTCGTGACCGGAGCCGTGGTGCCCGTGGACGGTGGCTTCGAGGCCTTCGGAGGGGTGTGAAGTGCTCGTAGCGCAGGCCGGCCCCGGTCAGCGTGTCGAGCGTTCGGCGATGCGAGATGTGCTGTCCGGCGCGCTCGAAAAGGAGGTCGCGGGCGAGAAGGTTCTCCTTGTAGTCCCCGACCGAACTCGACGCCTGCCGCTTCCCCATGTGATGTGGGCGGCCGTGGAGGCCCTTCATCGCGCGTCGAGCGTCGAAGTGCTGGTCGCGCTTGGGACCCACCCTCCGATCGAGGCCGAGCGGCTCGATGCGTGGATCGGACGCCAGAGTTTGTCGCGTTCTGTTCATGTCGCGAATCACGCGTGGGACGATCCGGACTCGCTTTGCACTCTCGGGACCATCTCCGAGGAGCGTATGCGTCACATCGCGGGAGACCTTTGGCAGCCGTCGCTCGCGGGCCCGACGGAGGTGCGCATCAACCGCGCAGCGGCCGGAGCTGATCGGGTCGTGATCCTCGGGCCGACCCTGCCCCACGAGGTGGCAGGGTTCTCGGGAGGCGGCAAGTACCTCTTCCCCGGCATCAGCGGCCCCGAGATGATCAACGTCATGCATTGGCTCGGGGCACTGAGCGGAGTCATGTCGACGATCGGGTTCGAGCGCACACCGGTGCGTGACCTCATCGACGAAGCGGCAGAGCTCCTGCCCACGGCGGTGAGCCTCGTCTCGCTCGTCACAGAAGGTGACTCAGTCGCAGGGATGTTCGTCGGTGACCTGCACGACGCGTGGCACGCCTCGGTCGAGTTGGCGAGCCGCCTTCACGTCGTGTGGCTCGACCACCCTTATGAGAGAGCGATCTCATGTGCACTACCCATCTACGACGAGCTGTGGACCGCCGGCAAGGCGATGTACAAGCTCGAAGCCGCTGTCGCAGACGGCGGAGAGCTGGTCGTATACGCACCTGGCGTCGAAACCGTCAGCAGCGCGCACGGCGAGAAGATCTTCGAGGTCGGGTACCACGTGCTCCCTTACTTCCTGGAACAGGCACACCGATTCCGCTCGGTGCCTCTGGCGGTGCTCGCACACAGAACCCATGTGAAGGGGGCAGGGACGTACGAAAGAGGGATCGAGCATCCTCGCATCGAGGTCAAGCTGGCGAGCGCCATCAGCGAGGAGGAATG
>DAIQQK010000118.1:0-9894 GCA_036786835.1 Acidimicrobiales bacterium
GGCCAAAGACGGTGGAGCCGTCGCCGAGGCCCAGCGGCGCATCTCGCTGATCATCGAGCCACCGGACGCGGACGTTGGTGCGACCTATTTGGGCAAGGTCGTGAACATCACCAAGTTCGGCGCGTTCGTGAACATCCTTCCCGGTCGCGACGGACTGCTGCACATCTCGAAGGTGGGGGGCGGCAAGAGGGTCGATCGGGTCGAGGACGTGCTCTCACTGGGCCAGGAGATCGAGGTGAGAGTCGACGACATCGACCCGCAGGGAAAGGTGTCCCTGTCGCTTGCAGGGCAGGCGCCGGCCTCCAACGAAGAAGACGATAACGGTTCGGGATCCGACCGGTCCGGACCTTCAGGCGACCAGCGCCCTGCCAGGGCCCCATCGTTCGAGGAAGCTTTCGAGGCTGAGCTCGTGGGCGAGCTCGGCGATCTCGGTCCAGGACCCGCCGTCGAGGGCAGAGGAGACCGCCCGGATCGCGACAACCGTGACCGAGGGGCTCGTCGGCGGCCGCGCCGCCGTTGACCGGGAGCTCTGCGCGCCGAATCGCAGCGAAGAAGCATCTCGCCGCCAGTGTCCGAGTGAAATCCCGGTGATAGAGGTAGAGAAGCTCCGCTGCGGGGCCCGCCTGGTCACCGAGAGAATGGCCGACGCTCGCTCGGTGACCGTCGGGATCTGGGTCGGGACCGGGTCGCGCGACGAAGACGACCTTCGTTCGGGCGCCTCTCACTTCATGGAGCACCTGCTCTTCAAGGGAACCCCCACCTGGGGAGCGGCAGAGATCGCCGAGGCCGTGGACGAGGTGGGGGGAGACATGAACGCCTTCACCACGAAGGAGTACACGGCGTTCTACATTCGGCTTCTCTCCGAGCACCTCGATCTCGGTCTCGAGGTGCTCGGAGCGATCATGACCGACCCGGCCTTTCGTCCTGAAGACGTGGCGGCCGAACGTCAGGTGATCCTCGACGAGATCCTCATGCACGCAGACGAGGCGGCCGATCTGGCAGCCGAGCAGTGCACAGGGGCCCTGTTCCCGGGTCATCCGCTCGGACGCGAGGTGCTCGGGACCGCAAAGAGCATCACGGCGTTCGAGCCCTCCGAGATCCGCGACTTCTTCGACGTCCACTATCGAACCGGCAACCTCGTGTTCGCCGCAGCCGGAGACGTCGATCACGATGCGGTCGCCTCCGAGGTCGAGCGTCGTTTCGCCGATCGCCTCGGCGGGAGTCCTCCGCAGCGCAAGGGACCCGACCGTGCACCACAGGGACTCGTGGTCACTCGACGTCCGACCGAGCAGGTCCACACAGTGCTTGGGATGCGCGCCTCGGGACGGCATTCCGAAGACCGCTGGCCGCTCGCAGTTCTGAACCACGTGCTGGGTGGTGGCATGTCGAGCCGGCTGTTCCAGGAGGTTCGAGAACGAAGGGGTCTCGCCTACTCGATCTGGTCCGAGAGAACGCACTACGACGAAACAGGGTCTTTGAGCGTCAGCGTCGGCACAGCTCCCTCCCACGCGACGGAGGTGCTGGATGTGGTGAACTCGGAGCTCGACGGCCTTGCGGCCAATGGAGTCACCGAACGAGAGGTCGCGATCGCCAAGGGCCACCTGAGAGCCGAGACCCTGCTCTCCTTGGAAGAGTCGGGTGCCCGCATGAGCAGAATCGGATCGAGCCTGCTGTTGCACGGCCACATCCTCGAGGTTGACGAGCTCCTGGCCAAAGTCGAGGCAGTCACCGTCGAGGACGTCGGCAATGTGGCGGCCAAACTCATGGACCAGCCGCGCACACTCTCGGTCGTGGGTCCGTTCGATCCCTCGGACTTCCCCGGCTACGCGCCAGGCTGAGCGCCTAGGGTCTGACGTTGGTGCGCGTCGGTGTGGTGGGAGCAGGCGGGAAAGTAGGGCGCGAGGTGTGCCGCGCGGTATCGGCGGACCCGGACCTGGAGCTCGTCGCTGCGGTCGACCCACGCCTGGCAGGAATAGACCTCCGGCAGGTCACGGGGTCCGATGTCGCGGGGCTCCAGGTCGGAGGAAGTCTCGACGATCTCGAACGGGCCGAGGCAGAGGTCGCGGTCGACTTCACTGTCGCAGACGTGGCGGTCGAGACGATGCATTGGTGCGCGGCGCACGGGGTACATGCGGTCGTCGGAACTACCGGGATCTCCCGGGACCAGCTCTCGACGTTCGAAGCTCTCTTCGAATTTTCGTCGGCGAATTGCGTGATCGCTGCCAACTTCGCCATCGGTGCTGTCCTCATGATGAGATTCGCCGAGATGGCAGCTCCGTTCATGGACGGTGTCGAGATCATCGAGCTGCACCACGACGGAAAGCTCGACGCTCCGTCGGGAACCGCCGTCGCCACTGCCGAGCGGTTCGACTCGGCTCGAGCTCGTGCAGGCTGCGAGCCGCTTCCGGCCGACCGGACGACTTCCTTGGTGCTTCCCGGTGCGAGGGGTGCGCAAGGAGCTGGGGGAGTGCGGATCCATTCGGTGCGGCTGCCGGGGCTCGTCGCGCATCAGGAGATGATCATGGGGACGGTGGGTCAGAGCCTCACCATTCGTCACGACGCCTACGACCGCACATCGTTCATTCCCGGCATCTTGCTTGCAATCAAGTCCGTGCCTACGCGACCCGGATTGACGATCGGGTTGGACTCTCTGCTCGGTTTCTGACGTCGGAGCGCGTCGGGCCTCTAGAGTCTCGTTGATGCAGGACGCTCGCCAGCGCATCCTGGAAGCGACGTATGCGTGTGTCGCACGATGGGGCTTGTCCAAGACGACGGTGGAAGACGCGGCGCGAGAGGCCGGACTCAGCAGGGCGACCGTTTACCGCTACTTCCCGGGAGGCCGCGACGAGCTGGTGGACGCGGTCGTTTCTTGGCAGCACCTCAAGTTCTTCGGCCGTCTCTACGAAGAGGTGCACGGCGCCTCCTCGCTCGAAGAGGTCCTGGAGCGTGGCCTCGTCTTTGCCCGGCGCGCCGTCCTCGAGCACGAGGTGCTTCAGATGGTGCTGAGGACCGAGCCGGGAGTCCTGCTGCCCAAGCTCACGGTCGAGTCCAACCGGACAGTAGGGATGATCAGCGGCTTCTTGATCCCCTATCTCCAGGACCACCAGCTGGCGCCTGGAGTCGGAGTCCACGAAGCCGCGGACTTTCTGGCGAGGATGATCCTCTCGTACATCTCTTCTCACGGACACTGGGATCTCGCCGACCCTGGGCAGGTCACAAAGCTCGTGAGATGCGAGTTGCTTCCAGGTGTGGTCGGAAACGCACCGATTGAAGCACTCTGAGGCAATCTGATACATACAGCCTGAGGAAGTCCGGGGCCGGGTGACTCGTTGACAATGAGACACGATCAGCAGTAATGTCTCATGGTGGGCAAGCCTCGGTTGGAGTTGTTGCACGTTCATACTCCTGCCTCCATCTCAGGCTCCCAGCGGACCCGGATCGTCGACGGCGCGCTGCGTTGCATCGCCCGCCAGGGTGTCGCCAAGACCACCCTGGACGACGTCGCCAAGGAGGCCGGTTGCAGCCGGGCCACCGTCTACCGGGTGTTCCCCGGGGGCAAAGACGGAGTGCTGACAGGTGTCGTCGACACCGAGGTGTCTCGCTTCTTCAGCGCCATCGCCGTTCGTATGGGCGAAGCCGGCGACATCGAGGAGGTTCTCGTCGCAGGTATGACGGAGGCCGCGCGACGCGTGAGCCGGCACGAGGCGCTCTCTTTCTTGCTGGAGAGCGAACCCGAAGTCGTGCTCCCGTACCTCACCTTCGCGCAGATGGACAAGGTGCTCGAGGTGTCCTCGTCCTTCGTCGCTCCTTTCCTCGGGCGGTGGTTGGACCACGATGAGGCGAAACGACTAGCCGAGTGGGCCACGCGCATCGTCTTGTCGTATCTCGCCTGTCCCGCCGAAGGGGTCGAGCTCGACGAATCCGAGAGCGTCCGGGGCTTGGTGCGAACCTTCGTGCTCCCCGGAATACGCACGACCCGATCGGGCGTAGACCAGCCGAGCTTCGACGAATTCGAGTGAACGAAACCAGTAACCACGAGCCCAGGATCCACGAACCCACTATCAGCCAACTCGCCACCGGCAAGGGGGAAGCTTCATGACCGACGTCACCGAGAACCAGATGCGCCCGACTGCAGAGATAATCGGTCGCAGCGAAGTCGACGATCTCGAGGCGATCATGTCCGTCGTCAACACCGATTGGGACTCCGTGATACATGGTGTTCACTCGGTCTACGACACGGTGTTCACTTGGGACTACGAGAAGGGTCAGCGTCCCAAGCTCGACAAGCTCTACGAGAAGGCCAAGAAGGCTCAGTGGAACGCCCAGACCGACCTTCCCTGGGAGACCGAGGTGGACCAGGAGCAGCTCGTGGTCGCGAATGCCGTCGCGAACGGTGGCTTCAACGAAGGCATAGACGTGGCGGGCACCTCGCTCGAGGGCTGGGGCGACAAGGAATGGATCCAGTTCGGCGTGGAGAGCCAGAACTGGACCCTGTCCCAGTTCATGCACGGGGAGCAGGGGGCGCTGGTGTGCACCGCGAAGATCGTCGAGTCGGTGCCGTGGATGGACGCCAAGTACTACGCCTCGACTCAGGTCATGGACGAAGCTCGTCACGTCGAGGTCTTCAGCAAGTACCTGGACGAGAAGCTTTCCGGCCACTACCCGATCAACCTTCATCTCAGGATGCTTCTCGACGACATCATCGCTGACAGCCGCTGGGACATGACCTACCTGGGAATGCAGATCATGGTCGAGGGCTTGGCCCTTGCCGCGTTCGGCTTCATGCATCAGATGACCACCGAACCCCTTCTCAAGCAGCTGCTTCGCTACGTCATGTCCGACGAATCGCGTCATGTCGCTTTCGGCGTGTTGAGTCTGCAGGAGTACTACTCGCAACTGAACGCCGCGGAGCTACGGGAGAGGCAGGAGTTCGCCTTCGAGGCAGCTGTCCGCATGCGCGACCGCTTCTTGCAGCAAGAGGTGTGGGAACGCATGGGCGTCAAGGGCAAGGAAGTCGCGCCGTTGCTCATGCAGGTGCCCGAGCGTCAGATGTTCCAGGTGATGCTGTTCTCGAAGATCGTTCCGAACCTGAAGAAGCTCGGCTTGCTCGATGCTGCCGACGGCTGGCTCAGGGAGCGTTTCACCGAGCTCGGTGCCATCGCGTTCGAGGACTGGGTCGACACCGGCGAGGAGTACGAGGCGCTTCAGTCGACACCACAGGACGACGCCGTCGCCTCCTGAGGCGAACGGCTTTCAGCGCCGTTCGTCAGGTTGCAACGACAACTGGCGCAGGGTCGGCTCGGGTAGCGGGGTAGCCTGAGGACGTGACGCAGGCAGACATGGGGCGCTTCGGCGCGGTCGTGACGGCGATGGTGACCCCGTTCGACGAGTCGGGCGCGCTCGACGTAAGAGCAGCAGCCGACCTCGCTCGCTGGCTTGCCGACCACGGAAGCGACGGGCTGGTCGTCGCGGGTACCACGGGCGAGGGCCCCGTGCTCACCGACGAGGAAGCCGCGGACCTGTTCCGCGCCGTCGCCGAAGCCGTGACGATCCCGGTCGTTGCCGGTACCGGGACCAACGACACCCGCCACTCGATCGAGCTCACTCGCATGGCCGCAGACGCCGGAGTGGACGGGGTCCTCGTGGTCACCCCCTACTACAACCGCCCCTCGCAGGCGGGACTGTTCTCCCACTTCGAGGCCGTAGCGGGGTCGACGGACCTGCCGGTGCTCCTCTACGACATCCCGGTACGCTCCGGCCGCAAGATCGCCCACGAGACGATGCTGCGCCTGGCACGCGAGGTGACAAACGTGGTGGGCGTCAAGGATGCGGCCGGGGACGTGGCGGGCACCGCGCGATTGGCAGCCGACGCTCCCGACGCCTTCGAGATCTACTGCGGCGACGACTCCCTAACCCTCGCGATGCTGGCCGTCGGTGCGGTCGGCGTGGTGAGCGTTGCTTCGAACTGGGCTCCTGCCGAGATGGGGGAGATGATCAGGGCCTTCGCAAAGGGCGACATCGAAGCCGCGCGTGCGGCCAACGCCCGGATGATCGACTCCTATGACTTCGAGACTTCCGAGACCGCTCCGAATCCGATCCCGGCGAAGGCTGCATGCAGGGCGCTCGGACTACGGGTGGGACAGTGCCGCCTTCCCATGGGGGAGGCCCCACCGGGCGTGGACGAGCGCGCCGCCGAGGTGCTCGAGGGGCTCGGCATCAATCCGAGCGCCGCGAGCGCCAGCAGCGCCGGCGGGTCGGTTGCCTGAGCCGGTACGCCTCGGCTTCCTCGGTGGTCTCGGGGAGATAGGACGCAACTGCGCGTTCGTCGAGCACCAGGGGCGGCTAGTGGTGCTCGATTGCGGCGTGATGTTCCCCGATGCGGAGATGCCGGGGATCGACCTGGTGCTTCCCGACCTCTCGTATCTCGCATCTCGGGGAGCTGCGGTCGAGGCGGTCGTGCTCACGCACGGACACGAGGACCACACGGGAGGGCTCGCCTTCCTCTTGCGCGACTTGTCGGTGCCTGTCTTCGGGTCGCCTCTGACGTTGGCCCTGGCACGTGAGCGCGTCGAGGAAGCAGGGCTCGCGGACCGCGCGAAGTTCATCACGGTTCAAGACGGGGAGCGAAGACAAGTCGGCCCCTTCGAAGTCGAGTTCATCCCGGTCACCCACTCGGTGCCGCATGGGTTCGCGACGGCGTTCTACACACCTCAGGGGACCGTCCTTCATTCAGGTGACTTCAAGATCGACCTCACACCCGTCGACGGTCGGCTCACAGACCTGGCTCGCCTGGGTGCCATCGCCAAGGACACCGGGGTCCGCCTGTTGATGTCCGATTCCACGAACGCGGAGGAACCAGGGTTCACTGCGTCCGAGACGACGGTCGGCGCGACCCTGCTTCGCCTGTTCGAGTCATGGGCGGGGCGCAGAGTCGTCGTTGCATGCTTTGCCAGCCACATACACCGAGTCCAGCAAGTCGTGAACGCCGCGTTGCACACGGGACGCAAGGTCGCCACACTCGGCCGTTCGATGGACCGCAACGTCCAGCTCGCTCTGGCCTTGGGTGTTCTCGGTGTTCCAGACGACTGCTTCGTGGACATCGAGCAGGCCGAGAAGCTCGACCCGGGGAAAGTCTGCGTGATCTCGACCGGGTCGCAGGGCGAACCGCTTTCTGCACTGTCTTTGTTGGCTGCAGGCGAAAACAAGTGGTTGCAGCTGCGGTCGGGAGACGTAGTGGTCATCAGCGCGCATCCGATTCCCGGAAACGAGTGGGCGGTGGGACGTGTCATCGATGCGCTGCACCGGCGGGGCGCAGAGGTAGTGCACACGGGAATCGAGCCCGTCCATGTGTCGGGACACGCCAGGCAGGGCGAGCTCGAGACCCTTCTCTCGGTGGTCCGGCCCGAATGGTTCGTCCCGGTTCACGGGGAGTACCGCCACATGGTCAACCACGCTCGCATCGCCCGCATCATGGGGGTGGCGGAGGAAAAGGTGATCGTTTGCGAGGACGGGGACACCCTCGTGCTCGGAGACGAGGGTGTCGAACGGGCGGATCCAATTCCGGCGGGCTACGTCTACGTGGACGGGACGGTCGGAGACGTGGGCCACGGTGTCCTTCGCGACAGGAGAGCACTGGCCGAGGAAGGCGTGGTCGTGGTGGTCGCCACCGTCGACGTGCATGCCGCTGAGGTCGTCAGTCCTCCCGAGATCGTGACCCGAGGCTGGATCCACGCGCCCGAAGCCGAGGAACTGCTCGAGGAGGCCAGCGATGTGGTGCGCACGGCCCTCGAGAAGGCGCTGGCCGACGGGGCCGGTGACCAGGAGTCCCTGCGCCGCCACGCCCGCAAGGCCCTCGGCAAGTTCGTAGGCGAGCGCACCAGGCGCCGGCCCATGATCGTCCCGGTCGTGGTCACGGTCTGAGAAGCCCACCAGCGCCGACAGGGACCGGGATCCGGCGAACGGAGTCGCGCTGGCGCCGGACTTCCGAAACCCCGCGCGACATCCTTTGTTCCTGGTGGGACTCCTGTTAGCGTTGTTGCCATTGTGGTGACCACACGGAGCCGCCAACTCCGCGCGCGCCCGCGTAAGAAGTCCGCAAGCGGCCGGTCGAGGCCGTCTCGGAGGAGGGCGCCGAGCTCGCGGCCGTCCAAGGGCCGCTCTACGCGGGCGAGATCGACGACGCGCAGGAGCTCCTCGCGACCCAGCCTCTGGGACGCGGTCGCCTCCGTGCTCGCATCCCACATCGAGGACCTGTGGGGGATCGCCCTCGTCACTGCGGCCGTCCTGGGCGCGACCGCGCTCTACGCCGACTCGCTAGGTCCGGCAGGCCACGCCGTCCGGCACGGTTTGGGGGTCCTGCTCGGATTCGGCCGCTTTCTCGTCCCTCCGGCCTGCGCCGGCGCGGGTGCGATGGTCCTCGCCGGCAGGTCCTGGCGGGAGCCCTCCCAGCACGAGCTCGCCCGAGTCGTCCTTGGTGCGGCGCTGGCTCTGGCATCGTTCGGAGGTCTTTCCGAGCTGGCCGGGGGTTCGCCGCCGCTCGACGCGACCCCTTCGCGCCTCTCAGGGGCAGGTGGATGGCTCGGTGCCGCCGTGGGGCGCCCGTTGGAGCACGCTCTCGGTGGATGGGGGACCTCGGTCGTGCTCGTCGCGGCCTTCTGTGTGTCGCTTGTCGTCTTCACCGGCGTGAGCGTTCGCGACGCTGCGCGGGCGACGGCGCTCGCGGGCACTGCAGTCGCACGCTTGCTGCGTCGGTCATCCGCTGACGGCTACGAAGAAGAGGAGACGGAAGAGGAAGAGAGGGATGGGGAAGCCGACGATCCTCGCCTCGAGGGACAGAACGGCGCGTCGCCGAGCGCGGAGGATGCACCGATCGACGGGTCATCTCCCTCGGATGCAACTGCCGATCTGGCCGAAGAGGAACTGGAGGAAGAGACCTCTGTCGTCGCACAACCACCAGACGCCGGCGCAGACGGCACTGCTCCGGCGCTCGCGTCGACCGGACGCTTCGAAGGCGGGCCTCTTCATGCGGTCACGTCGGAGGGACCTGCACAATCCGGCGGTCCTTCCATGGCGGGCCCCAACCGGCAACTCGAGCTCGATCTCGGGATGCCCGCCGGGGATTGGCGCCTGCCTCCTGCGAAGCTGCTTTCGAGGTCGAAACCTCAGCAACTCGACCGAGCCGAGATCTCGGCAGCGGGGGCGGCGCTGGTCGCCGCGCTCGCGACGCACGGGGTCGAGACCCGGCTCATGGGCCACACCGTGGGACCGACCGTGACCCGCTTCGAGCTCGAGCTGGGTCCCGGCGTGAAGGTGGCGCGTGTGACGAGCCTCGCCAAGGACATCGCGTACGCGATGGCCTCTCCGGACGTCCGAATCCTCGCTCCGATCCCGGGTCGCTCTGCGATCGGGGTGGAGGTCCCGAACCGACGTCGCCAACTGGTGACGCTCGGCGACGTGCTCGCCTCCGAGGAGGCTCGCACTGCCGTGCACCCTCTGGAAGTCGCATTGGGCAGGGACATCGCCGGACGGCCCGTTATGGCGAACCTCGCCGACATGCCGCACATCCTGATATCTGGGGCCACCGGAGCAGGGAAGTCGTCGTGCATCAATTCGCTGGTTACCTCCGTGCTGATGCGCGCCACCCCTGCGGAAGTGCGAATGATCCTGGTCGACCCCAAGCGAGTGGAGCTCGGCCACTACAACGGGCTTCCCCATCTGCTGACACAGGTCGTCGTCGATCCCAAGAGAGCCGCCAACGCCCTCGCCTGGGCCGTGACCGAGATGGAGCGCCGGTACGACATCCTCGCTGAGGCGGGGATGCGCGACATCGCCGGCTACAACGAGGCGATAACCCGCGGCGAGCTCGAGGACCTACGCGGAGCTTCTGACTCGGAC
>DAIQQK010000119.1:0-9700 GCA_036786835.1 Acidimicrobiales bacterium
GTCAGGGGTGATAAAGCCGAATCCCTTGGTGGCGTTGAACCACTTCACGGTACCTGCGGCCATAATGATGCCTCGTTTCTCCACGCTCGGAAACTTGCGGGAGACCTTGTGGCGACCGGCAACGACGTACAGCTGGCGTGAAATGTGGCTATTCGCTGTTTGTAGTGTACTCGGTTTCACGATGCTTCGTCGCCGGTAGTCTGACTGTGACACCAGCTCCGAGGGAGACCCGCCCACCTCCGGCGACCGAATCTGTGCTGATCCTGAGGTGAATCGACGCCCATGGCGGACAACCGGTTCTTCCTGCTCGGCCGCGACATGGCGGTCGACCTCGGCACGGCGAACACCCTCGTCTACGTACGTGGCCGGGGCATCATCCTGGACGAGCCATCGGTCGTGGCCGTGAACGTCAATGACGGCCGCCCTTTGGCCGTGGGCATCGAAGCCAAACGCATGATTGGCCGCACCCCCAGTCACATCCAGGCCATCCGCCCCTTGAAGGACGGAGTCATCGCCGACTTCGAGATCTGCGAGAAGATGCTTCGCTACTTCATCCAGCGCGTGCACCAGCGCCGATTCGCTAAACCTCGCATGGTGATCTGCGTCCCCTCGGGCATCACAGGGGTCGAGCAGCGCGCCGTCATGGAGGCAGCAGAGTACGCCGGCGCGCGCAAGGCCTACATCATCGAAGAGCCGATGGCCGCGGCGATCGGCGCGGGACTCCCGGTTCACGAGCCGACGGGGAACATGGTCGTCGACATCGGCGGTGGCACCACCGAGGTGGCGGTCATCTCATTGGGCGGGATCGTCACGAGCCAATCGGTCCGCATCGGCGGTGACGAGCTCGACGAAGCGATCATTTCCTACATAAAGAAGGAATACAGCTTGGCGCTCGGAGAGCGCACGGCCGAGGAGATCAAGATCGCGCTGGGCTCCGCGTTCCCGCTCCAAGAAGAGCTCCACGCCGAGATTCGTGGCCGGGACCTCGTCACGGGTCTGCCCAAGACGGTGGTCGTCTCCACCGAGGAGATCAGAAAGGCCGTCGACGAGCCCGTGTCAGCGATCATCGACGCTGTAAAGGTGACCCTGGACAAGACCCCTCCAGAGCTCGCCGCCGACATCATGGAGCAGGGCATCGTCCTCACCGGCGGAGGCGCTCTCCTGCATGGCCTCGACGCCCGCCTGCAGGAGGAGACCGGGATGCCGATGGTCATTGCTCGCGACCCTCTGAACTGCGTCGCGATCGGCAGTGGGCAGTGTCTAGAGGAGTTCGAAGCCCTCAAACAGGTTCTGATCACCTCCTCTGCCGGGTGATGGGTGCCCGCGCCCGGCGCGGCACCCTCTGAAGCATGGCAACCAGGTCGCCAACAATGGCCCGGCGAACTCCACCCATGCCGCGCCGCAAACCTTCGATGGGCAGGCGCCTGCGCCCCCGGCGCCCTGGACGCTCGAGGCGAAGCCTCACGATCGTGCTCCTGGTGCTCGCCTCGATCACGATCATCACGCTCGACTACCGCGGTGGAGGGAGCGGAGCGATCTCGGCACTCAAGCGCGCCGCACACGACACCTTCTCGCCCATCCAACGCGGCGTTGACGCGATCGTCCGTCCGATAGGTGGCTTCCTCGCCGGCGCCGTGCACTACGGCTCGGTCGAGGACCAGAACGCGAAGCTTCGCGCCGAGATCGGGCGCCTCCAGCAACAGGTTCTCCAAGGCCGGTCCATGCGCCAGCAGCTTCAGACTCTCGAGCAGCTCGAGCACTTGCCATGGGCGAACGGCATCTCGACCGTCACCGCCGAGGTCGTGGGCCTGAACAGTTCGGACTTCGCCGCCACGATCCAACTCGACGTCGGCAGCACGAGCGGGATCGAGAAGGGGATGCCTGTCTCCGGTGGAGCCGGACTGGTCGGCCAAGTAGTCGAGGTGTGGTCTTCGGGTTGCACTGTGCGCCTCATCACCGACCCGCGCTCTGCCGTGAGCGTGCGCTTCGGTGCGACGTCACCGCCCGGATACGCGCTGGCGCTCGGAGCAGGGGCGGGCAGGGCCCTGCCGGTGAACTACGTGAACCCGGGTACGACCCTTCAGAACGGGGAGTTGCTGTTGACGAGCGGACTCCAGAACGCCGAGTTCCCACCCGACATCCCCGTCGGGCGGATCGTCTCGTTCTCCTCCACCCCGTCCTCGACACAAGAGGCCGTCAGCGCCGAACCGGTAGCCGACCTGCCCGCGTTGCAGTACGTCGACGTCATGCTCTGGCAGCCGACTCTCCCTTCACAGCCGGGTGCGTCCGGATGATGAGCCCGAGATGACCACCGCAGACGTTTCACGTTCGACGATCGTCGTGTTCGTCCTGTTGGTATTGCAGCTGACCTTGATCGACTCCGTGAGGTTGGCAGGAGCACATCCCGACGTCATGCTGCTCATCCCGATTGCGGCCGGGTACGTCGGGGGCCCTGATCGCGGCGCCGCCTTCGGGTTCGCGACGGGATTGTTGACCGACCTGTTCCTCCCGACGACCTTCGGGTTGTCGGCGCTCGTCGGGTGCCTCGTCGGATACGGAGTGGGGCTGGCCGCCAGCGGCTTGGTCCGCAGCTCCTGGTGGTTGCCGCCGCTCGTCGCGGCCGCCGCCGCGGTCGCGGGCACGGTTGCATACGCGATCCTTGGTGCCTTGCTCGGGGAACCTCAGCAGCTGAGCGTCTTTCTTGCGCCCGCTTTGTCGGTGGTCACTCCGGCAGCGGCGATCCTTGCGATCCCGGTGTTTCGCTTCGTGGCATGGGCGATCCCCCCGGCGGCGCCGGGTGCCGCGCAAGCCGGGGGCACCAGGTGAGTCGAAAGGCCCGGTTCGCCCGCAGCTTGCGCCCTGCTGACGAGGCGAAGAGAAGGCTGAGGTTGCCGCGCCTGGGCGGAGGGACTTTCTCGAGAACCGGCCGTCACAGGTGGCGAAAGATGTTCGCGCGCAGGCTCAAGGCCGCCGACTCGTCGCGAAGGCTGGCTCGTCGCGTCCCCACATCGAACGGCGGGCCTGCAAGGACCTCCGCGGGCGTCCCGGGGCTCTCCAGGCTTCGCCATCCGCTGCGCGGGGGACACATGTATCCCAAGCCCCGCAAGGCGCGTCCGAGCAAGCCCAGCGGTCCTCGAGGTCCGAGGATGCGCCCCCGACGCTCCGTCGTGGACCGTGTGGTCCCAGGCGAGCCCTCGGCACCTCGCACCGTCGTGCGCCTGCGCGTCATCGGTGTGATGGTGGCGGCACTTTTCTCGCTGATGTTCGTCCGCCTGTGGTACCTGCAGGTGCTCGACACGCAGGGGTTCGCGCAAACGGTCAACGCGAATCAGGTGCGTGGAGTTGAGGTTCCCGCTGCGCGCGGCCTCATCCTCGATCGCAACGGGAGCATCATGGTCGACAACCAGGTGACACAGGACCTCACCTTGTCGCGAGTCGCCGCCCAGCAGCATCCCGAAGTGGTGGGGGCGCTCGCGTCGTTGCTGGCGATCCCTCCATCGCAGATCCAGGCTGACCTTTCCAACACTCAGTACAGCTTGTACAAGCCGGTCCCGATCATGGAGAACGCCCCGATAGCCGACGTGCTCTACATCGGCGAGCATGCTTCGCAGTTCCCGGGTGTCTCGACGGTGGCAGACACGACGCGCACATATCCGCTGGGACAGACCGGTGTGCAGATGCTCGGCTACATCGGGGGGATCACGAGCTCAGAGCTGAGCGCGCACAAGGCGCAGGGCTACCAGCTTGGGGACCTCTATGGCCAGACCGGGCTCGAGAACGAGTACGAGAGCTTCTTGCGCGGGACGCCCGGGGTCCAGAAGGTCGAGGTCGACGCCCGAGGTCAGGTCGTCGGAACCCTGGGAGAGACCCAGCCGGTTTCGGGAGCCGACGTCGTTACGAACATCGACACAGGTCTCGAACAGACTCTCCAGCAGGCACTCGATTCGGAGATCGGTTCGCTCGGGGGTTCCTCCCACGAAGGTGCCGCAGTCGCACTGGACCCTCAGACAGGCGCGGTGCTGGCTCTCGTCTCCACACCCACGTACGACCCGACATGGTGGACGCCGAACGGAATCTCCGAGGCGCACTTCCAGGAGCTGCAACAGGACGGCTCGCTGAACAACCTCGCCATCGACGGCTTGTTCACCCCGGGTTCGACCTTCAAGCTCGCGACCGCCACAGCGGCGCTGAACACGGGCCTGATAAGTCCGGGGTATTACTACGACGACACCGGCTCGTACAAGATCCCCGGCTGCACGACGAGCGGGTCGGGATGTGCGACATATCACGACAACGAGGGTGAGGTCGGAGGCGAGGTGAACGTAACCCGCGCGCTCACCATCTCGAGCGACATCTTCTTCTACAACCTCGGCGTGATGTTCTGGGACGACTACAAGAGCAACGGGCAGTACGGCGAGACGCCGATCCAGGACGCCGCCACCGCGCTCGGATACGGAGACGTGACGGGCGTCGACCTGCCGGGCGAGGCGCAGGCCGCACGCGTGGACTCGCCGGCGGTGGTCGCCAAGGAGCACGCTCAGGACCCGAAGGACTACCCGAACGGTCAGTGGTTCACCGGGAACAACCTCGAGCTCGCCTTCGGTCAGGGAGGCACGGTGATCACCCCGATCGAGCAGGCGGTCGCGTACGCCACCTTCGCCAACGGCGGTACCCGCTACGCACCACAGATCGCCGCTGGTCTCGTGGACCCGATCACGGGCAAGGTCGTCCAGAGGTTCGCGCCGAAGGTGCTCGGGCACGTCTCGTACACGCCTGCCGTCTACCAGGCCATGCTGCAAGGGTTCGAGGGAGTCGTGAACAACCCGAGCGGCACCGCGTACGGAGACTTCTCGAGCCTGCCTTCGAATTTCCAGATCGCGGGCAAGACGGGAACAGCGACGACGAACGAGCAGCAGCCCAACTCGTGGTTCGTCGGGTGGGGACCGCTTCCGAACCCCCAGTACCTCATAGCCGCCGTGGTGCAAGGTGGCGGTTACGGTTCCAAGGCCGCGGCGCCGGTCGTGGCGCAGGGATTCGACTACCTCGCCGGCGCACCCGAGGGTGCGACCAAGCTCGCCGCGCCGTCTTCGACCGGCTCCGGATCGGCCCCCTGTCCACCCAGCTCGACGACTACCACGACTCCCGGAGGCCGCTCTTCGACTTCGACCACCCCCGGAGCCGGGTCGGGGTCCACCACCACGACCGTGCCTTGCACACCGGCGGCGAGCTCGACGACCACGACCACCAGGGCTGCCTCGAGGACGACGGGAGGAGCTTCGGGGCCGGCGTCGTCGACGCAAGCCGCCTCGGACCGGCCACGCAGCGCGTCGGCGAGGGCACCCTGACGCTACGAACCCGGAGGAACCGTCGCCGAAGCAGGCCCGTTCTAGACTCGAGAGGCAAATGAACTCTTCGCTGTGGCCAAGGATCGAACCTCTCCTGGCCCAGGTCACGAAGCCGGCTCGCTACATCGGAGGGGAGCTGGGCGCGCGTAAGCCGCTTCACGAGCCTGGTCGCGTGGCTTGGCTCCTCATCTACCCCGACACGTACGAAATAGGACTTCCGAACCAGGGGCTTCAGATCCTTTACGAGATCCTCAACGAGCGTGAGGACGCTCTGGCCGAGCGCGCCTATGCCCCTTGGGTGGACATGGAAGAGGCGATGCGGCGCTGCGGCCTGCCGCTCTTCTCGCTCGAGACCACGACCGCAGCGGCGGAGTTCGACCTGCTCGCCTTCAACCTCTCGGCTGAGCTGACCTACACGAACGTGCTCAACCTCATCGACCTGGCTGGGCTCCCGGTTCGTGCCGCGGCGAGGAGCGACGAAGCGCCTCTGATCGTGGCAGGAGGGCACTGCGCCTTCAACCCAGAGCCACTCGCCGACTTCGTGGACGCCTTCGTGCTGGGAGACGGCGAGGAGGTCGTGGGGGAGCTGACGGAAGTCGTCTCCGCATGGAAACACTCGGGGGGAAGCCATCGGTCCGACGGCCGGCGCCGCGAGGATGTCCTGCGGGCCATGGCTCGCGTTCCAGGCGTGTACGTGCCGTCGTGCTACGAGGCGTGCTACGAGCGAGGCCGGCTGGTCGAGGTAGCCCCTCGCTTCGCCGACGTCCCAAGTCGCGTGGAGAAGCGGGTGGTGGGCGACCTCGGGGACTGGCCCTATCCAAAGAAGCAGCTGGTGCCGCTCATCGAGGTCGTCCACGACCGTCTCAACGTCGAGGTCTTTCGCGGCTGCACCCGTGGTTGCCGGTTCTGTCAGGCAGGCATGATCACCCGGCCGGTGCGCGAGCGGCCGGCTGCCCAGGTCGAGCAGATGGTGAGAGACGGTCTCGACCGCACCGGCTACGACGAGGTCTCCCTCACCTCCCTCTCCTCGGCCGACTTCTCGGGGATCGAAGAAACCGTCTCGTCGGTGATCAACGACCCCGAGTGTTCCGGGCAGGTGTCGGTGAGCTTGCCAAGCCTGCGGGTCGACGCCTTCACGGTCGGGCTCGCTGCCGAGATCCAGAAGGTGCGCAGGACCGGCCTGACGTTCGCTCCCGAGGGCGGCACGTGGCGCATGCGACAGGTGATCAACAAGCTGATTCGAGAAGAGGACCTCTACTCGGCCGTCGAGTCGGCGTTCTCTCAGGGCTGGAGGAGGATCAAGCTCTACTTCCTCATCGGGCTCCCCACCGAGACCGACGAAGACGTCCGCGGAATCGCCGAGCTGGCATCTAGGTGCGCGGAGATCGGCCAGCGCCACCACCGCAACGTAACCGTGACGGCTTCGGTCGGCGGTTTCGTCCCCAAGCCTCACACCCCGTTCCAGTGGTTCGGACAGGACACGATCTCCGAGCTCAGACGCAAGGTCGGGTTGCTTCGCGACGCGGTTCGTGGAACCCGAGGAGTCACGTTGCGGTGGCACGACCCGGAGGCGACGGCTGCCGAGGGCATCGTCAGCCGTGGGGACCGGCGGATGGGTGCGGTGGTGGAACACGTATGGCGAGCCGGCGGGACGTTCCAGGAGTGGTCCGAGCACTTCGACCTCGGATTGTGGCTCGAGGGGCTCGAATCGGCGGGGTTGACCTTGGAGGACTCTGTCTATCGCCATCGCGAGGAGCGCGAAGTGCTGCCGTGGGACCACGTCTCGGCGGCGCTGCACCGCGACTTCCTGTGGCAGGACTTCAAAGAGGCTCTCGAGGAGCACGGTCTCGAGGACTGCAGGTGGACACCGTGCTACGACTGCGGCGCCTGCACCGGCCTGGGTGTCGAGCACGTGGTCGCTTCGGCCGTGCCCCCGGCAGGCGGCAGCCAGGGCACGGGGCAGGACACTTCGGTCGGCGGTGTCCTGCCCGTTCGCTTCGTGCGCGCGGGCACGGCGAAGGGCGAAGCAACCGGCGCAGCGAAGGGCGCAGCGACGAACATGGCGGGTGCGTCCGCGGGGGCGGGCAGATGACCGTTCGCCTCCGTTTCACAAAGCTCGGCAAGATCCGCTGGACGAGCCATCGCGACGTCGCGCGGATCTGGGAGCGCGCTCTTCGACGCGCCGGGCTTCCGGTGGCGTATTCGGAGGGGTTCTCACCAAGACCGAAGCTCAGCTTCGGCTTGGCGTTGCCTACCGGCTGCGAGTCCCTGGCGGAATACCTCGACGTGGAGCTGGCAGCCGATGTCGATCCCGAGGTCGTGGGGCAGAAGGTGGAGCCGATGCTCCCTGCCGGGATCAGCGTGCTCGCGGCGGCGAAGCCTGCGGCAGGGTCGGGGTCGTTGCAAGAGGACGTCTCTTCGTGCGCCTGGGAGATGTGTGTACCAGGAGCCTCACCTGAGCAGCTCGACGCGGCCCTGTCGAAGGTGATGGCGGCCTCGAGCCTCCCCATCGCGAGGGAGCGAAAGGGCCGGACGGTGCGCGACGACCTGCGGCCCTCGCTGCTCTCGTTGCGCGCGGCCGAGCGCGATGGTGACGAGGTCAACGAAGTGCAACAGATGAACGGAGCACAACCCATGCGGGGGTCGAAGCTCGTCGCCGAGCTCGCCACCCGCCCTCGGGGCGTGCGCCCGGCCGAGCTCGCCCAAGTCATAGGGATGGAGCTCGGGCTTTCCAAAAGAACATTTCAATGGATCGAGCGCGACGGCTCGAAGTTCGAGCCCCTCGACGCCCACGCGGCTGTCGCCGCACCAGTCGGGGAGCGCGTCCCATGAGACACAGAAGAAGGGACTTTTCCCATGTCCGAATCGAGCGCGGCAGAGCCTGCGGCCGAATCTTTCGGCCCCTCGCCCGCCGAACACCAGAACCAGAATCCGGACCCAGGTCGTTCACAGGCGGCACCCGAGGGTGTCGTGGGAGGCACCGAGGCAGCATCTGAGAGCCTCGAAAAAGCGAGCGCAGGCGGGGAGGGACCTCCCCGCAGCGGTGGCGGCGGGAGCGCCGCCTCCCGGAGGCGCAGGCGCCGGCGCGCTCCTGGCGCCAGGGTCTCAAATCCGGCGCCGGGCCAACTCGAGCACGGTGCCGTCGTCGAACCTGGAGTCGAGCCCTCCGAGCCTGCCGCACCGGTGGCGGGCCCCGGCTCCGGGAGCGCCCGGCCCACGCCGGCGGGCCCGGCCACCGGCGGCGAAGGGCGACCCGCGCCACCTCGTCCTCGCATAGGGGACACGCGCCCGGCCCCTCCTCCGCCCGTCGCGCCTACCGTCGTGAGCGCCGTCGGTCGCGGGACCACCGCACGTGGCGCCGCTGCACCGAAAGAGGCGGCCGCCGAACCCGCGGACATCGATGCGCTCCAGGTGTCTCCGCAGACTCAGACGCAGACTCAGGCGCAAACGGACACGCAAGCGGAGACCCCTGCCGGGTCCGTGGAGCCGGCCTCCAAGCCGGGGCGATCCAAGAGGAGAAGTGGTCGGGAGCGTCGAGGCCGGCCCGTCGGCAGGTACCTCATGTGCGTGCACGTGAGGCCCCACGCCATCCAGATAGCGGTCCTCGAGGGCCGCACGCTGGTGGAGCACTACGTGTCGAGAGCATCCGACGACACGACGCAGATCGACGGCAACATCTACCGGGGCAGGGTCCAGAACGTCCTCCCGGGCATGGAAGCCGCCTTCATAGACATCGGGACGCCTAAGAACGCTGTGCTCTATCGCGGCGACGTCCGCTACGACCCTGACGACATTGAGACAGCGTCCAGCTCGTCCTTGCGAATCGAGCAGATGTTGAAGCCCGGCCAGCTGATCGTGTGCCAGGTGACGAAGAACCCGATCGGAGCGAAGGGCGCGCGCCTCACCCAAGAGGTTTCGTTGCCGGGCCGTTTCGTCGTCATGGTGCCGAACTCCTCTGCGTTCGGTATCTCGAAGCGCCTCGACGACGCCGAGAGACGCCGGCTACGAAGGATCGTCGACGACACTCGGCCCAAGGGTCACGGCCTCATCGTGAGGACCGCGGCCGAGGGGGCGAGCCACGACGAGCTTGCCGGCGACGTGGAGCGCCTCATGGCGCAGTGGCAAGCGATCGAGGCGGAGGCGAACCGCTCGACGGCACCAGGTCTGCTCTATCGCGAGCCGGATCTCGCGGTCCGGATCGTTCGCGAGGAGTTCAACCGTGACTATCGAGGAGTCGCGATCGACGACCTCGAGCTGTTCGAGCAGGTGCGGGAGTACGTGGAGCAGGTTAATCCCGAGCTCGCAGACCGCGTCGAGTACTACGACCCGATGGCCGAGAACCTGCCTGTCTTCGA
>DAIQQK010000017.1:0-38567 GCA_036786835.1 Acidimicrobiales bacterium
CGCCGTCGTTCGGCGGCACCTCCCGATGCACCAGGACACGCAACCCGGTGGCGGCAATCGCGTCCTCCACAATCTCGGTCAGCCGGACATTCTGGAACACGCCTCCGCTCAGGGCCACCGTGTCGACACCGCGATCCTCCGCGATTCGGGCGGCGAGCTTGGCTGTAGCGGTCCCGAGACCTTGGTGAAACCCGGCAGCGATCGTCGTCGAGTCGATGCCCCTGTCGATCTCGTCGATCACGGAGGCAACGAGTGGCGCGGGATCGAGGACGAACGCTCCGTCGGTCTCGAGAATCGCGACCGGATATGCCGGGGCGTCTGAACGATCGACGGCCGTTGCGAATGCTTCGAGCTCGATTGCCGCTTGGCCCTCGTAAGTGACGCGGGGGCGGATTCCGAGCAGGGCGGCCACGGCGTCGAACAAGCGCCCCACGCTCGTCGTCTGGGTCGGCGCCCCACGCTCGAGAATCGCGAGCACCTGGTCGGCACGGGGATCGAGCAAGTCACCCACCCTCTCTGCTGTCGGGCGGTCGACGGCGGCCCTGGCCCACGTGACCGCCATGCGCCAGGGCTCTCTGATTGCAGCCGTCCCGCCAGGCAATCCCACCGGCGCGAGGTGACCCACACGCTCGAATGCCCGGAGGTCTGCGAGGAGGAATTCGCCTCCCCAGAGCAAACCGTCGGTCCCCAGGCCTAGGCCGTCGAAGGCGATGCCGAGCACCAAGTCGGAGCAGCCGTGCTCGACAAGGCATGAGGCTACGTGGGCGTGGTGGTGCTGAACGGCGACTGTCTCGAGGTCCGTTTCGAGCGCGTACTTCGTCGACAGGTACTCCGGGTGAAGATCGTGTGCGACGAGCTCCGGCTTGACGCCGTAGAGGTGGCAGAGGTGATCGGTGGCCTGAAGGAACGAGGTGTACCCGGCCAGTTGCTCGAGGTCGCCTATGTGGTGGCTTGGAACGAGCATCGAGCCCTTGGCCAGCGCGATCGTGTTCTTGAGCTCGGCTCCTACGGCAAGCACTTGTCGGCGGGCTGGGACCGGTAGCCGCAGTGGCTCGGGTGCGTAGCCCCGGGAGCGTCGCAAGACTTGCGTCCTGCGTTCGGTGGATCTCACCACGGAGTCGTCGCAGCGGACGTGGATGGGCCGGTCGTGTAGGAGAAACGCGTCGACCAAAGACCCGAGTCGGTCGACTGCGTCTTCGTCTTCGTGGGCGATCGGGTCGTCGGACAGGTTGCCGCTCGTCATCACTAGCGGCCGGTCGCAACCACTTAGCAAGAGGTGATGCAGGGGGCTGTAGGCCAGCATGACACCAAGCTCCGGCAGACCAGGCGCTACGGCGTCGGCCACGGCGGTCCCAGCTCGGCGACGTGCGAGGACGATGGGCCGCCGGGGCGACTCGAGCAGACGGACAGCCGGCGAATCCAGATGACAGAGGTCCCCGGCAACCTCGACGTCTGCGACCATCACGGCAAACGGCTTGTCGTCGCGGGCCTTTCTCGTCCGAAGAGTGTTCACGGCCCGGGCATCGGTGGCATCGCACGCGAGGTGAAAACCACCGAGGCCCTTGACGGCCACCACGTTCCCCGAGCAAAGATGCTCGACCGCCGCTTCGAGTGCCTCCTGCGACTCTTGCAGGATCGCGCCCTTCGCGTCCGTAAAGTGCAACCGAGGGCCGCATGCCGGGCAAGCGTTGGGCTGAGCGTGAAAGCGGCGCGCAGTTGGGTCCTCGTACTCCGAGCGACAGAGGTCGCACATGTCGAACGACGCCATGGTCGTGGCAGGGCGGTCGTAGGGCACGGAGACGACGATCGTGTAGCGCGGCCCGCAGTTCGTGCAGTTCGTGAAGGGATACCTGTAACGGCGGTCCGAGAGGTCTTCCACCTCCAAAAGGCACTCCGTGCAGGTTGCACTGTCGATGCTCACCGGGACCGACGGCTCCTCACGCGCCCTGCTTTCAACGATTGAGAACCCACCTGTCGTAGCGAGCGATGGAATCGCCAGTGTCTCCACCGTCTCTACTCGAGCAAGGGGAGGCGCACACTCGACGAGCACGCGACAGAGCTCTGAAAGCGCAGTTTCTGGTCCCTCCACTTCGATTAGGACACCCTCGGAGTCGTTGCGGACGAACCCGGAGAGTCCCAACGCGACTGCGTGGCGGTAAACGAAGGGCCGGAACCCCACACCTTGGACAGTGCCCCGTACCCGTACCCGTGATCGCCCCGTTCGGGCTTCCATCCGGCTCATGTCGTCTCAGCAGATTCGCGGCAGGGGATCGCCGACGAGCATGTCGACGATGCGCGTCCCTCCAAAGGTGGTGCGCAGGACCACGATCCCGGGAGGATCCGCTTGGATCTCCCCGATCTCAGCCGCATCGCGCCCCAACGGATGGCCGCGCAGGGCTTCTATCGCTGCGGAGACCTCCCCGGGGGCAACGACCGCGACAAGCTTTCCCTCGTTGGCCACGTACAACGGGTCGATGCCGAGAAGGTCGCACGCACCCATGACGGTTGGCTCGACCGGCAGAGCCGGTTCGTCGAGCACCACCGTGACGTCGGCGTCACGAGCCAGCTCGTTGCACACGGTGCCCAGTCCGCCACGCGTTGGGTCTCGCATCCACCGAGTGGACGGCGCAGCATCGAGCAGGGCTTCCACGAGACCACCGAGCGGCGCCGTGTCCGAGGACAGGTCAGCTTCGAGCGCGAGGTCGCCCCGAGCCAGCATGACCGCCATTCCGTGAGCGCCGATGTTGCCCGAAACCACTACGCGGTCACCGGGCCGGACCCGCTCGGCCCCGAGCTCCCTACCGGTGGGTACCACTCCGACACCGGCCGTCGTGATGTAAAGCCCGTCGGCCGCCCCTCTGTCCACCACCTTGGTGTCGCCGGAGACGATCGCGACACCCGCAAAAGCAGCGGCCTCGGCCATGTCGGCGACCAAGGCGCGCAATTCCTCGATCGCAAAGCCCTCCTCGATTACGAAGGCGGCGGTTATCCATTCGGGTTTGGCGCCCATCACCGCCAAATCGTTGACTGTGCCGTGCACCGCCAAATGTCCTATGGACCCACCCGGAAAACGAAGGGGCTTCACGACGAAAGAATCGGTGGTGAACGCGATGCGCTCGCCGGAAGGAAGCTCGATGAGGGCGGCGTCGGTCAGCGGGCTGTCTCCGGTTCGGCCGAACGCTTCCAAGAAGACGGCGTCTACAAGGGCCGCCGAGGCCTTCCCTCCTGCGCCATGGGCTGAGGTAACCACCTCGTCGCGAAGGCGCGGACGTCGCCGCCGGAACGTCTCGATGCGCTCGAGGACCGCTCGCTCTCGCCCGATGGTGGTGGCGGTGTCGGGGGCGGAGTGGGCGTCGAGCTCGCTTGCGCGCGCCTGCTGGTCTGTCACAGCGCGCTTTCCAAAGCGTCGAGACGGCTTTGGACTTCTGTCCAGAGGGCGAAGGCAAGCGCGCCCTGGGTCTCCTGAATGCGGTGGACGCTGTCGGACCGGACCACGAACAGATGGTCGACGACACCGCACGCAGCCATCGTTCCGCCCTCGTATCCCGCGAACCCGACGGTGAGAAGTCCGTCCATCTTGGACTGGGAGAACGCCCGCATGAGGTTTTCCGAGTCACCGCTGGTGGAAAAGCCGACGAACATGTCGTCCGCTCGCCCGTACGCGATGATCTGTCTGGAGAACACGAGGTCGAATCCGACGTCGTTTCCCAACGCAGTGAGGATCGCCTCGTCGGCGACGAGTGATCGAGCGGCAAGCGCCCGGCCCGTCGGCGGATGAGCGAAGAGCGAGGCGAGCGACGCCGCATCGGTTGAGCTGCCCCCGTTGCCGGCGCATAGCATCCGGCCGCCACTCGCAAAGCGTGTGGCCATCGAATCGGCTGTGTCTTCGATCTCCTTCGAGCATTGCTCCACCGTCACCGCACGCAAGCTTGCACTGGCGCCGGACTTGGCCGAAGCCGAAATGGCGAGGTCAGCCAGGAGAGAGGCGACGTCGTGCTCGTCCCCCTCGATGAACGGGTAGAGGAACCCAGTTGCCTCAGGGGTCATCCCGGGGTCTCCTCGACGCGAGCAATGGCAGCGCCGGCATGGACGAGGATCAGGCCACCGGGACTCGGCGGGTCGATCAGTGTGGTGTCGACGCTCTCGATTCCTCCGGCGGTCCGCACGTTGGCCCTGTTACCGGGCAGGACATCGACGACCTCGGCGACACGACCCTCGTCCGAGCAGGTGACACACACTTCTTCGAGGCACTGAGCGGGTTCGGCAAGGAGCAACCCTGGGTGCTCGAAGCAAACGTGCACCAGTTCCCACAACAGGTGGTACGCGAGCACGAGGCCACCTCCGTAGGCAGCCCCGATCTCTTCTTGACCGAGCCACAGCACGTGGTCCGCCGCACCTGGCTCCGGGCGTTCTCGCCCGCATCCGATCCACAAGGTGAGAAGTCCCCAGGCTCGGGCATGGCGCATCGTGGTCGCCACGGACCGCTCGCCAGCCCCGGCGACCGCCAGAAGGATGTCGCTTGGACTCGAAACGACCCTGAGGGCGCCCAATGGATCCAAGTCGTCGACATGGGCTGCCGGAAGCGATCGCTTGCCGACGACGACAGGATGTACGAACTCGACGGCCACGTGGCGTGCGTGGAACGGCCACTGCGGTGCAACGCACCACATCGTCGCCCCGGAGGCGAAGCGGCGTGCCACCGCGAGGGATGCGAGAGCGAGATCTCGGCCGACAGCCTCTTCGCACCCTCTGTCGCTGCCCAATCCGACCCCTCCCGATCAGGGAATGTCCCCGATGTTACGCCTGAGCCCGCGAAGGCCTTCCTGCCTAGTAGCTAAGTGAGGGGTACCAGGCACCCCGGCCATTGGGCGTGAGGTCGAGAAGTTGCCAAACGGGGCTGAGCAAGTCGATTCCCCTTTCGCGTCGGCCGTCGGCGATTTGGGCGCCCTTCGAGTAGAAGGGGCGCACGGTACCGTCGTCGCCCCGGGTGAACACCGAGATCCACTCGGTTTGGGCGCCGTCGGCTTCCTCGCTGCCGAGGTCGTACTTGAACTTGCTGTTGCCGGCAGTGAGCAAACGCAGATTGCTCCACCCTCGCGATGCAGCGTGCGCTCGAAGGGCGGGCGGGTCGGCCGCAGCGACCACGGCGAAGTCGGCATTCTGCCCGACGTGCGGAGCCACTGCGTTGTATCCGTCGATCCACATCGTGCACAGGGGGCAGGGCTCGGTCTGAGCCTTGCCGTACATGAAGTGGTACAGGATGAGAGCCCGATCGGGTGAGCTGAACAGCGCCGACAGGCGAACAGGCTCGTCCTTGGCAACATCAAACAACTCGTAGTCCTCGACAACGGTGTCGTCGAGAAGTTGCCGTCGGAGGGAAGCGACACGTTCGACGTGATCGATCAGGTCCAACTCGGCGATCCTGAGCTCCTCGCGCTGACGCCGATACTCGTCGGACTCCTCGAGTCGAGTGAAATCCATGGATCTGCTCCTGACCATCTGTTGGGTTTCTCAGTTCCGACTGCGGGCACAAGGAGACGGCGACCTCGATGCCTGCCGCTGGCGTCTATCTTGGCCGAGGAAGCCCAGCCAAGTCATCGGCGGACGATGCTGAGCTGTCAGCCTCACTTCTCGCGGCCTTCAGGCATACGCTATGTCGCTTATGAACGCCTCGCTGTGGTCTCGCCGTGAAGTCTTGGCCGCCGGCCTGATCGGCGGGATCTCCAGTTTTCTCTCCGCCTGCGGAGGTTCCACCGCCAGAAGGGCGGCATCGGTGAAACCGGCCGGTTCGGATCTCGGCGCCGTGGACCACGTGGTGTTTCTCATGATGGAGAACCGGTCGTTCGATCACTATTTCGGGACGTATCGCGGCGTGAGGGGTTTTGACGACCATCGGACCGGGTCCCTAGGGGTTTTCGCGCAAGCATGGCCGGCCGGGAATTCACCGACGCTCCTCCCTTTTCACCTCGACACGGCCTCGACTAACGCAGAATGCACCTTCGACTTGTCGCACGCCTGGGATGTGCAACACCGGTGCTGGAACAACGGCGCCATGGACCGCTTCGTAGCCACGCATGTCGAGCCGCAGGTCGAGGGACCGGCCAACGGGGTGTTGACGATGGGCTACTACGACCGGCAAGACCTTGACTTCTTATACGCCTTGGCCGACGCCTTCACCATCTGCGACGGCTACCACTGCTCCGTTATGGGCCAGACCGATCCAAATCGACTCTACGCGCTTTCAGGGACGATCGATCCCGCGGGGCAGGCCGGAGGCCCGGCGTATACCAACGGGTCGAACCCGTTCACGGCATCGTGGACAACCATGCCCGAGGTCCTCCAGAAAGCGGGTGTCACATGGAAGACCTACAACCCACCTGGCCCTCAATACCAGCCGAGTAGTCCCATCGCATTCAGCATCTCGGACAACATCCTTCTCGCCTTCAAACAATACGAAGATCCCTCGTCCCCGCTCTACCAGAACGCATTCCTGCCGCTGTTTCCCGATGACTTTGCCCGAGATGTCGCCAACGACGACCTCCCGCAGGTGTCGTGGATAATCCCGGCGCTGGGTCATGACGAGCATCCCCCCTCCCCACCGGCAGTCGGAATGATGTTCACGCATCAAGTGCTCGAAACCCTTCTGTCGAATCCGAAGGTTTGGGCGAAGACAGTGCTCTTCGTCATGTACGACGAGAACGACGGGTTCTTCGATCACGTCCCACCCCCGACCGCACCGCCTGGCACGCCAGGCGAATACCTGACCGTCGATCAGCTGCCTCCGGGCGCCTCGGGTATTCGCGGGCCAATTGGCATGGGTTTCCGGGTCCCGATGATCGTGGTCTCACCCTTCAGCCGGGGCGGCTACGTCTGCTCCGATACTTTCGACCACACCTCGCAGCTTCGCTTCCTGGAAACGCGGTTCGACGTGAAGGCGCCCAACATCTCCAACTGGCGTCGGCGCTCGACGGGGGACCTCACTTCGACGCTGCACGTCGGTTCTTCCGATATGAGCGTTCCGACTTTGCCCACCACAGCGGGTAGTAGCGACCCTCGCGTCGCTGGAGAGTGCTCCGCCAGTCAACTTCTAAGTATCAACGTCAGCACCTCTCCGTACCCGGTGCCGACGGACCAGAGCATGCCGACACAAGAACAAGGGCGAGGCCGTCCAGTGCCGGCGTGACAGAACTCTGTATGCGATGAGGGCGGTCCCACCCAGAGGTTCAAGGGCCCCACCCGAGCGCCCGAAGGGTTGTGCGCGCGGCCTTGGAGGCGGCCATCGACGAATCACGACCCAATCGGATCATGCCCGGAATCCGTCTCGGATGAAGGGCCATGAACCTTACGGCTGCGGCCACGTCTGAAGTCCCATCGGGGCGCAGAAACGACATGATCGCGTCGTCGGTAAGGCCTTCGTCCGGTCGGTCACTAATGACGCGAAAGGTCGTCCAAGGCACACCCGCGGCCTCGCACGCTGTCGCAACCCCCGACGACTCCATCTCCAATGCCACGACGCCCTGCTCTTCAAGTTCAGCGAGTCGTCCTTCGTCCGTGATCAGATGGTCGGCCGTGGCGACCAGCCCGCTGCGCTCGACACCTTCCATCGGAGCAGCTCGGTAGCGCCGTCCGCTCCGTATGTCCAAGACGACCTCGGGTACGACCACCGTGCCGATGGTCATGTCCGGATGCAAGCCTCCCGCTATGCCGCTCACGAGCACATGGTCGACTTCGAAGTGCGCGAGAGCGCGCTCGGTTGCACGTTGCGAGGCATCCGGGCCGACCCCGACCTGAACCACCACGACCTCGACGTCAGCGGCTCGACCGACGTAGGCCGCCAAGTCGTCCCTCTTCTCCTGACGGACCCTCGCATACTTGACAATCGGCCGCAGCTCGGAGCTCATCGGTGCCAGGACAAGAGCACGGCGCAAACTTTCCACCCTCAAAGCCTGCCTCTCCCCGGTATTCGATGCAGTCCCGGTCGGAGCACCGAGGTGCATTCAGGAGCGCCTACCGTTGGCCCATGTCCAACTCGAGCCGCGCCAAGGCCCACGAGCGAGCCATATTTCCGAAGGATCGCAACCTTACGGTCTCGGATGGAACCCGGATCGCATACACGGTTCTTGGCGACGGCCCGCGCAGAACCGTTGTCTTCGTAAACGGTTGGTCATGTACCGACGGTTACTGGGCGACGATCGCACCAGTCGTCGTCGCTGCGGGTCATCAGGCGGTCCTTCTGGACATGCGTGGCCACGGGGAGTCCGGGCTGCCGCGCTCGCCGGGAGTTGCCGCACGCGGTCTCCGCGGCGACGACTTGGCACCGGCGCGGCTGGCTTCCGACGTCGTGGAGGTCCTGGACGACGCCGGGGTGGACAGAGCTGTCCTCGTCGGTCACTCGATGGGGGTACAGATCATCGTCGAGACCTGTCGCATAGCGCCCGAGCGCGTTGCAGGCCTCGTCCCGGTCGCAGGGGCTTTCGAGAACCCGGTGAGGACCTTTGCGGACATCACCCTTTTCGACCGCGTCTACCCGGTTGCCGATGTGGTCCTCAGGTTCCTCCCTCTCGAGGGGGCCCGCCCGGTACTTAGACGGATAGCGCACCCCGGCTTGGGACGGCGTGCGTTTCGCGCGTTCGGTGTCGGAGGACCGAACTTGCAGGAGAAGGACATCGCATCTCACATCGCACACCTGAGCGAGGTCAACTTGTCGGTGATGTTCAAGATGATGAGCGGATTTCGGAGGCACCGAGCTGCGGCGTTCCTCCCCGAGATCGCCGTGCCCGTCCTGGTCCTCGCCGGTCGGATTGATCGCTTCACTCCACCGAGTGTTCAGCGGCGCATGGCCGACTTGATTCCTGACAGCGATCTCGTCTGGTTCGACGGTGCAGGCCATCTTCTTCCCGTCGAGGAGGCGGTTGGAGTTGCCTCAGCCATCAACGACTTCATGAGCCGACGCGTACCCGACTGACCGCTGCAGCATGGATCAGGTGCATCGTCTCCCCGAACTGCTGGAAGGAAAGACACTGCTGTTGCGGCGGTGGACCCCGGACGATCTTCAACTGCTCGCTTCGGCTGTCGAGCGTAACATCGAGCACCTCCGGCCATGGATGCCGTGGGTGGCAGACGAGCCACTTTCGAACGAGGAAAGGTCGCAACTCCTTGATCGCTGGCAGCAGGAGTGGCGAGACGGCGGCGACGTGACGCTGGCGATCGTGCTCGGCGACGAGGTCGTGGGGAGCACCGGACTGCATCGTCGGCGTGGGCCGCACCGCCTCGAGGTCGGCTACTGGGTCGACAAGGACCATCTCGGTATTGGCATCGCCACTGAAGCTGCCGCGATGCTGACAACTGCCGCACTGACACTGAGCGACATATCCGCGGTCGAGATCCACCACGACAAGGCGAATGATCGCTCAGGTATGGTGCCGCGCCGTTTTGGCTATGAGTTCCTCGGGGAGTTCCCTGACCGGCGAGCAGCACCGGGGGAGGTGGGCATCGACTGTGCCTGGCAGGTAGATCGCGACACGTGGCGCCGGCGACAATCAACCGAAACGGCGAAAGCCGTGGACATGGATGTCGCCAACCGGCGTCCGAACCATCGTCGGAATGGGGAATGAGACCGTTAGTGTCCCTCCGATGAGCGAGGACAGAGATGCCCCCCGGACCGTCGGGGATGAGAAGCGAATACTGCTCGATTTCCTCGATTACCTCCGAGAGGCGGTCATCCGGAAAGCCGAGGGTCTTAGCGATGACGAGGCCCGCAGGGCGATGGTTCCCTCTGGGACGAGCCTGATGGGTCTGGTCAAACACCTGACAAGAGCAGAAACCGCTTGGTTTCAATACGCATTCGCCGGGCTCGACACTCGCGTGCCCGCAGATGAGATTGCGGATGACGATGTTACCGAAGCTGTGATCTCTCGGTACAGAGACGTAGCGATACGCAACAATGAAATCGTCGAAAGCTGTAACGACCTTTCACAGGCGAGCAAGCGATCTATTCGCACATCGGCCTTATGCCTTTGCGATGGGTGCTCGTGCACATGATCGAGGAAACTGCACGGCATGCCGGTCACGCGGACATCCTCCGAGAGCAGATCGACGGCTCCGTCGGGCGTTAGGAACGCCGATCTCGAAGACTGTGGCCGGGAGGCCGCCAAGGAGTCGACGCTCAGGATCTGCGACGACTCGCGACGATTACGCCGCTCGCGAAAGGAAGCTCGGCGCAGGTTAGATCCGGATGCTCGAATAGTCGTTTCCTCACCGAAGCCAAAGCGTTCCGGAGCTCTGGATCGGAATGACGCGAGAGATCCATGTCGTCGACCAACAGCACCCCGCCCGGGCGCAGGGTGGACACGGTCTTTCGGAGTTTGAAGATCTTCCCGCCCGGTGCATCCGGGAAGATCAGGTCGAACGAGCCAATCGTCCCGACGAGATCGGCGCCGTCACCCTCAAGTATGGAAACCCAATCCGGCCAACCTGCGGCCCGCACCTCTTCTGCCAGTTTGCTGTCGGCCTCGATGCTGACCACTTCGACATCGGTTCGATCGGCGATCCCTTCGACGATCCAAGCCAACCCCACCCCGGCCCCCGTGCCGATCTCCAAGATGCGCCCACCTACGGGTACGACTTGGGCAAAGAAAGCAATGAGCCTGCCGACTTCACGCTCCGATGACAACTCGAAGCCCAACTGTTCGGCTCGAGCCTCGGCAGCCATAACCAGGTCAGGGTTCTGTATGACCGTCAACCGTACTTGGCTCCGAGGGTCACCGATCGCGGGCGCGAAGGGGACTAAGAATAGCGGTGATGTCCGTCAAGGCCCCGGAGACACTTCGCAAGATCGCGCGCTCCATGTCCCACGTCGGACTTTGGTGACATAGCGCGAACATGTCTCCACGGCGAAAACGAGCAACCGAGGTCACAGAACAAACCTCGAGAAACCTGCATCGCTCTCCGACGTGGGCTGGGCTGTGTAAGGGAGATACGGTCGAGGTCACCGGCACGAGACTGCGCACGGCAAAGTGGGAGTTTGTTGCCCACGTCTGCAACGTCGTGACTGGCGACGAGTGGGTGGAGGTGGTCGGCGGCAGGAGCGGGGACCGCAAGCTCCGCTCGTTCCACCCTCAGCGAGTATTCGCGCCGACGAAGAAGAAGGGAAAGCGCTCCTCACGAGCTTCTCTAGCGGACGAGCCGAGACTGCCTCTGGTTTAGACCCGGCAGCATCAAAGGCCCGGAGTTCGGCCAGGAAATCCTCAACTTCATTGGAGACCCGTTCAAGTTGCCGGGATCGCCGCCCGGCGGTAATACCAGCTCGCGGCCGCATACGACGCCACCTCTGGAGAGGTAGAAGGCTTGGGCGGCCTCGTTCTGCTCCAGAACCCAGAGATAGACACCCGAACTCCTGTGCTGATCCCTCAAGATTCTTGCGACGGCATCGAGTAGGAGCGTGCCGACTCCGGTGCGCTGTAGCGCGATCGACACGTGCAAGTTCTCGACCAGAGTGCCCCACGTGGGGTCCACCTCCGGTTGCGCGTGAACAAAACCCACCGGGCGGTCGCGCTGCTCGGCGATCAGGGTGAAAGATCCGCCGCAGGGTGTACTTAGGCGATCTGTCCACACGGCCCGGCGCTCGGAATCGAGGTCCCTGTCGAGATAGTTGTCGGAATACGCCCCTCTGTAGTGCCGGCGCCAACTGTCGGCATGGAGCTGGGCAATTCGGGACGCGTCGGTCAGGCTCGCTCGCCTGATGTCGATACCCTCGCTCTTCGGCATCGGTGCTTCCTTCTCGGTCGTGGCATTGCCACCCGGGCGCTCAGGCGGACGTAGGGGAGGCGTCGCCGGGATCAAGAGCAGGGCGCGGCAGCTCCAATGCGGGGGAGGAGCTGTCGAATGTGGCATTGGGAGGTGGGCTCATGGGCCGCCAACTCCCGACGATGCGAACCGTCTGCAGTTTTCGGCCAAGCCCACGGCCAGCTACCCGAATGACGCCTCTGCGAACGGGACTGATCATGAGCATCAGACCCAGAGCGTCGCTGATGTACCCCGGTATGCAGATCATCAATCCGCCGATGAGGACGACTAGTCCGTCGAGCAGCTCCCGGGTGGGGATCTCTCCCCGTGCCAGCCTCGCCTGTGTCTGTGCCAACACGCCGACGCCGACACGTCGGACGACGAACGGACCGAGCGCGCTAACGACGAGGAGGATCGCCAACGCCCAGAGGAAGCCGATCTGCTCGGCAACGACCACGAACGACGCGATCTCTGCGCCGAGGAACATTAACCCACCGAGCAAGAACACCGACTTCAGAGTAACCGGTGTGGGCAGCTAGCCCGACACCGAACCTCCCCGTTTGGCGGAGCGTATGTCGAGTCGGTACTGCCTGGGATCCTCAGCTCCTAGGTGCTCCGAGCAGCTCAGGTTGTGCGCCTGGGTCGTAGTACAGCTCCTGTCGGCCGATGACACCCTCCACGTATCGGTAGAGCACCGCATAGACCGACCGCAGCCGAGCGTCTGGTGCGTCCCAGTCGAAGCAGATGAGAGCGAATGCACCGGCACGTCCGGGGAGCACTGCGCGCTCGTTCACTCGGTACTCGATGTTGCGGCAACCTTCGATCGTGAGCTGTATGAACTCGAGAGTGGCGTCGACGCCCTCGATGGTCCTGGCACCGCCGAAGAGTCGAGTCGTGGGACTGACGTACACGACATCTGCGTGGTACAGGCTCCGCGCAAGACTGATGTCTCCTGCCGCGAACGCCTCTGCGAAGCACGACTCCTGGTAGTCGATCGCCTCGAGGCTCAGCCGCCTGTCCATGGCGCGACGGTAGTCCCCGTGCTGCAGCTCAAGTGAGAGCGGCCAGTTCGGAGTCGTCGTCTCTCATCGCCGCACGAATTGCCGACAACGCGTTGGCACGAGCCCTGAGCTTGCTTCCCGCGTGCGCCGTCATGTCCAATCCCGCGAGCTGAATCGCCAGGTCCCTGGCAGTTGAATGCACTTCCGCGGCATCGACCACTCGGTCGAGAAATCCCGCGGTGACCGCATCCTGCGGCGAGAAGGGCTCGGCCAGGATAACCGCACGATTGAAACAAGCCGGCGTGAGACGCTGCCGGCAGATCTCGACCGCAGCGCGAGGCATCGTCAGTCCTATTGCGACCTCGTTGGCGACGATCTTGAACTGTCCATCGACGCCGATCCTGTAGTCCCCCGAGAGCACGAGGAAAACGCCCATTGCGATCGCATGGCCTGTACAGGCGATGACGATGGGCGTCGGGAACGAAAGCATCCTCTCGGCGAGCTTGAAGCCTGCCTGGAGCATCGGCACAGCATCTGGTCCGCCTCCCCTCAATACGTTGAGGTCGAACCCCGCCGAGAAGATCCCCTCTCGTCCTGTCAGGACGACGATCGCCTTGTCCGCCGCGGCGCGGTCCAGTGCCTCGTTCAGCTGACGGAACATCTCGATCGACAGAGCGTTCACCTTGCCGTCGTCCATGGCGACGGTGGCAATTGGACCGTCGGTCTCGTAAGTAACCAAGCGGGTCATCGCGTCAATGCTGCCTTTGCGAACCCGGCAGGCGCCACACGAAGTCGAAAGGAGGCTCCACTGAAGATCGGGGGAGGGCTTGCAGGCTGGGCCTCGAACGCCCCGGCTCGGCCTCTACTGGTCGACCTGCGATGCGAGCCGCTCCTTCCAGGTGGCCGGATGGTTCCGCGACTCGATGGCCTCGATACGGGCCCAGACATCTGGGTGGAACTCGCGCACGTGGCGCAGCCAGGTCGGGGACCCGACGTTGAGGGAGCTGTCCTCGACGCCTATCACCTGGCCGCAGCTGCAATGCAGTTTCATGTGGACGACCTCCACATCAATTGTCGTCAGGTCAGGAACAGAGCTTGAGCGGGGGAGAGAAGCGCGTCACCGCCGCGGTCCGACGGTCAGGCCACCGTCGACCACGAGGCATTGTCCAGTCACGTACGACGACTCGTCGCCAAGGAGGAACAGGGCTGTGTATGCAACCTCCCAGCCGGTTCCCTGCCGGCGAAGAGGCACTCTGACCTGAGGACGACCCGGATTGAGCGAGGACGCATAGCGCCCCAGAGGAGTGTCGATGAGGCCTGGTTCGATCAAGTTGACCCGGATCCTCGGGGCCGCCTCGGCGGCAACCTGACGACACAGGGCCTCCAGGGCGGCCTTGGAGGTGGCGTATGCCGGGACGGGCATCACCTCGCGGGCGGCCACTGATCCTATGAGGACGATCGCCCCACTCGACAAGGTCTCGAGAGCCCTGCGGCAGGCGAGGAAGTGCGAGCGCAGGTTGACCGCCATGACGTGGTCCCACTGCTCGACGGTCGTTCCGCGCATTCCCGCACCTGACCCGATGCCGACGTTGACGACGACACCGTCGATCCCGCCCATCTTGCTCGAGGCGAGATCGAAGACTCGCGCCACGGCATCTTCGTCTGCGGCGTCCCCCACGAGAACGATCGCCTGGGCACCCTCGGCTCGGACGAGCTCGGCTGTCCGTTCGGCGCTCGAATGGTCGATGTCGGTGACGGTGACGCTGGCGCCCTCACGGGCGAAGAGGACTGCCATGGCGCGCCCGTTTCCCACCGGGGGATCGATGAGGCCGTGGTCATTCTGGCCGCCGCCGATGACGAGCAGTCGCCGACCGCCAAGACGGCCGCGCCCTGGCGCAATTCCGCGCGACTCGGCTGAAAGTGCCTGTACGTCCGAGGGTGCCTGTGCTCGCTCCGCCTCTGCCGCCATCCTTGGTGAGGGTAGTGCTCCACCCTCACTGTTTCCATGCACGAACACACCGGCCATGGTGAGGTTGTCGTTGTCCAACGGTTAACTTGGAGACATGCCATCGGACTCCAGGTCCGTTTGGTCGATGCCCCCGGCCGACCGATCCAAGACGCTCAACGTCCTGTTGGACCTGCTGCCGGATGCCGTATTGCTCCTGGATGCCGACGCCCGGCTGCTGTGGGCGAACACTACGGCAGAACGACTCTTCGGGCGTAGCCTGGAGGAGTCGGTCGGAGCTTCCGCCCTCGACTTCATCCACCACGACGACGTCGAACTCGTCCTGCGCAGTCTCGCCAGCGTCAGGGAGAAGGACGTGGGCACGCTGATCGAGTTGCGGGTTGCCGCCTCGACGGGATGGAAGCTCGTCGAGGTGATCGGCCGACCGGTGCCAGAGCCACTCGCCGGGAGCCTTCTCTTCTGCTTGCGGGACGTCACCGAGCGCCGCCGGTTCGAGGTGGCCCGCGACGACGTCGCCAAGTTCCGTTCGCTGGTCCAGAATGCCGCCTTCGTCACCATGCTCGTCTCGTCAGACGGCACCCTCCAGTCGGTGTCTGCCGCCCTGACGAGGTTGTTCGGGCACGACCCGGAGACCGTCGAGGGACGGCCCCTCGTCGAGTTGTTCGATTCCCAGGACAGAGCCCTGGTCGAGAGGTCCTTGGCAGAGGCGTCGAGGAGCCCCCGAAGTTCATCCTCTTTGACGGTGGAAGCGAGGTGTACCCGGCACGGGGGTACGTCGGCGGTCCCGGTCGAGCTCACGATCGTTTCCCTGCTCGACGACCCCACGGTCGGCGGGTTCGTCGTGTCGATGCGAGACGTCTCCGAACGAGCCGTCGCAGACCAGGAGCTGCGCAAGACTCTGTCGCTGCTCACGGCCACCTTGGAGTCGACAGCGGACGGCATCCTGGTAGTCGACCAGCAAGGCAGCATCGTGAGCTACAACCAGCGCTTCGCAGAACTCTGGAGGATCCCCGAAGAGGTCCTTGCATCTCGTGACGACGCCCAAGCGGTGTCGTACGTGGTCGGTCAGTTATCGGAACCGGACGAGTTCCTCTCGAAGGTCGCCGAGCTCTACTCGTCTCCGGAGGCCGAGAGCTTCGACACCTTGAGCTTTCGCGACGGTCGTGTCTTCGAGCGGTACTCGAGACCTCAACGCGTCGGTGACGAGTTCGTGGGTCGGGTTTGGAGCTTCCGGGACGTGACCGAGCGGAAGCGTCTCGAGGAATCCCTCGCCTACCGGGCCTTTCATGACACGCTGACCGGGCTCGCCAATAAGGAGTTGTTCCTCGAGGAGCTCCAGAGAGCAGTGGCCGCGACGGACCGCGGCCGGATGGCCGCGGTGCTGTTCCTCGATGTCGACGGGCTCAAGCTCGTCAACGACCGTTTCGGCCACCTGGCGGGGGACCAGCTTCTTGTCAAGGCAGCCGAGGTCCTTCGGTCCATCGTTCGGTCGAGTGACACCGTTGCTCGCCTCGGAGGCGACGAATTCGGTGTCTTGGTCGAGGACGTCTCGGGTCAACAGCACACCGTGGCTCTTGCGAAACGTATCCTCGCCGGACTACCCGCCACTTTCATGGTCGGTGAGGTCTCGGTGGAGGTTTCGTTGAGCGTCGGCATCGCTTTTGCCGAGCCGGGGCTGTCTTACCTCGACGTCCTTCGCAGCGCCGATGCCGCGATGTACGCAGCGAAGCAACAGGGGCGTGGGCGATGGCAGTTGGCATCGGTCGAGCCCGGTTCGTCGGGAGAGCCGGCGCCGGGATCGCCCTCTGCCTCGCCCATCTGAGGTCGGCCCTCGCGGATCACTCGAGAGGCTGATGTGCGAAAGCCGGGGGTTCTCGTCCGGCGAAGACCCAGCCGGCAGCGGCTGCGATCAGCGGCATTCCTACGAGGATGATGAGCAAGTTGTCGACGGGCACGTTGCCTAGCGCCGATATTCCTCCGTTCAGCGAGTTGGTCCGGATCCAGCCGATGACGCCGACGTAGCCGGCCACGGTGCCGAGTAGGCCCCCGAGGAACCCCAGCGAACCTGCCGTCGCCGCGGTGATGGTGCGCCGGCTCCTGCTGCTAGCTCCCGTCGCGGTCAGGGTGCGCAGGTCACTAGCGGTCTCGCTTCGGATCAGCCCGATGCTCATGGCGAGGATGGCCAGCGCCAGCGCGACCCCGAAGACCGTCGCCCAGTCGATGACCTCGCCGGAGGTCGGCTGGTCGTTCTTGCTCTCGACCGTCATGTTCGCCGCTGCCGCCGCGCCTTGCGCGCTGTTCAGCTGAGAGGCGGTGATCGGGTTGGTTGTCTGGATGAGCCAACCTGTCGTACTCAACGTGCTCTCCAGCCCGAATTTCTTCAGCGCGTGCTCGGTGATGACGGTGTTCGGGGCGGAGGTCCCTGAGGGAAGGGCGTTCACCTGTTGGATCACCGGGTTGGCGAGACAACCGTTCGCCGGGGTGCACGATGTGTCGTTGGACCCCTCACCGTTCGGCCCGTTCCCCTGAACCTGCGGTGCCTGCCCGGGGTTCAGGGTCGTCACCTGCGAGTTCCCGTTGCTCCACGTGAGCTGCATGCCGGAGAGGGTGGATATTCCCGGTCGCATCGTCAGGACGTCGGCATTCGGGTCTATCTCGGAGGGGTTGATGCCGAAGGCCTTGAGAAGCGACGGTGTTCCCACGTAGACGGGCCCGTTCCAGTTCCGTCCGTTGCCGGAGTTGGCGTGGTCGAGGTTGGCGCTCGTGGTGTACAGCTCGACGACCTTATTGGTCCCGAGTGAGGCGCCAATGGCATGGGCAGTGTTGTTCAACGACGTCAGGCTGGCACTCGACGAGCTTCCGGGCCCGCCACCGCCTTTGGGGCCGTTTCCGATGTCCGGTCCGATCGCTCCCGAGCCGTAGCTTGGCGTGTAGACGATGATCTGGTTCGAGGCGAGGTTCGGCCCTGCATAGTCGAGGGTGTTCCCGTATCTCGCTGCGGCGACGATGGCGACGATCACCGCGACCAGGACCCCCACGCTGATCGCCGAAAGCGCCGAGCCCGAACGGGCGCGGTATCGCGCCAGGTCGCGAAGCGCCAAGCGAACCGCGAGGGGAGTGCGGCCCCCGAGCTTGGCGAGAGCGGTGAGGAAGAAAGGTGAGAGGAGTATCACCCCCGGGATGAGGGCGCCCAGGCCGAGGACGAGGAAGATCATCGGCGAGTTGCCGCTAGCGCTACTCGAGCCCCCCGATATGCCGAGCAAGATGAACGCAGCGACGAAGAAGACGATGCCGGGTACCGCCGAGCGGTGGATCCGGCGCGGCGGAGCCGGCCTTCCAGAGAGGGCCTGGACGATCGGGACCCGGGCCATCGCCTTCGCCGGCCGCGAGGCTGCGAAGTACGTGGCGACCATGGCGAGCACGACCGCGAGCAGTACCACCAACCACGGGATCGCCCACACGCCGATGACGTGGTGCGAGCTCGACTCGAGATGCGGCCGGTACGCCAGCCAGAGGAGGAAGGCGACAACCATCCCGATCACGGCACCCACGACACCCGTCACGACCCCGTTGGCGCGCACCACGAGACTGACGTTTCGGTCGGTGGCACCGAGCGAGCCGAGCATCCCGAGCGAGCGCAGCCTGCGCTGAGCCAGGACGGTGAAGCCGCCGACCGAGACCAGGGCGATCAGGAGCATCCCGATCGTGAGCCCGGCGAGAGAGATGGTCTCGGGGTTGATGGCGTTGCCCGAGGTCGCGGATCCTCGTCGCTGGACGTTCGGTGCGATGGAGGAGGGGACGGTACCGCGCGCGTCGAAGAGCACGGTCACCTCCGTCGGTGTGGTGAGCTGGCCCGGCGGGACCAACGCGAACTCGTCGAGGAGGCTCTGCGGGTTGGAGACGATGCCCACGAGCTGTCTCGAGGTGCCTCCCTCGTGCCAGACGTCGCCGATTCTCAGGCCGAAGTGGGACGCGAGCCGGCTGGTCATCGCGACTTGTCCCGATCCGCTCGGGTAGTGGCCAGAAACGAGGGAGAGCATCGGCGTCCCGTATGCGCCGTTGGGGTCCTGCGCGCGCAGTTGGTATGTGTCGACGGATCCCGGGACCGGGAGTGTCTCGCTCTCGATCACGTCGACTTTCCCGAAGTGCTGCTCGAGCGCAGCGATCTGCGAGGCCGACTTCGTGTCCGAACCCGAGAGCGTGGCGAGGTCCTGGGCGTTGCCGAAGGTACCGGCGACCGGCGCACGGCCGTCGAGGGCCACCGTCGCTCCGAGGATCGTCGCCGCGACCGCTATGACGATCAGAGCGAGCACCAGAAGCTGCTGTCGCCATTCGCGCCTGAAGAGCCGCCATGCCCACCTGGTCACCGCGCGCCGTGCCACCATCCCACCGTCGCCCGTGCCGCCCGCCCTCACGGCAGTGGGCCTCTCCAACGACGTGACGGTCATTGGATCGGGCTGGGCTGCAGCAGCGATTCGGGGCTGGGTGGCGGCATAGTCTGATCGACTACCCGCCCGTCGCGCAGGAACACGACCCGGTCCGCCCATGAAGCCAGTTGCGCTTCGTGCGTGACGACAACGGCTGCGAGACCTCGGTGACATGCGGCGAGCACCATGCGCATCACCGCTTCCCCGTTGACCGAGTCGAGCGCTCCCGAGGGTTCGTCGGCCAGAAGGAGCTGCCGATCGCCGACGGTGGCGCGGGCGATTGCCACTCGCTGGCGCTCGCCACCGGAGAGCTGGTCGGGAAAGTGCGAAGCACGGTCCGCCAGTCCCAGCTCCTCGAGAGCCGCCATTCCTTCTGCGTGTGCCTTTCGCGCCGGGAGACCGTCGAGCTCCAGAGGAAGAGAGACGTTCTCCACTGCCGTCAACCCTGGTAGCAAGTTGAAGTCCTGGAACACGAAGCCGATGGACCGGCGACGCAGGCGGGCCTTGTCGTTTCGTGACATCTTCGAAAGCAGAATGCCTCCCACGAAAACTTCCCCGCTCGAGGGATCCTCGAGACTGCCGGCGATGGTGAGCAGCGTGCTCTTGCCTGATCCGCTCGGCCCCATGACCGCTACGAGCGAGCCGGGCTCGACCGAGAGGTCGACGTCTCGAATGGCGTCGACCTCGGTGGCTCCAACCCCGTAGACCTTCGAAACCTGATGCAGCTCGAGGTAGCTCATCTGCGTACTCCTGTTCCTCTTCGAATCCTCGGCACGGCCGGGGACACTGTTCGGGAGGGTTCTGCCGACGCACGCTTCAGGCGTCCGTCGGCAGAGTCGAGCCAACGGATGACCGCGTCGAGCCGGAACAACTCGGCGTCTACGACGAGCGCCAACGAGAGGTCGAAGCGAGCCTCGTCTTCCTTCAGACGCGTCCACTGCTGCATCAGCTCCACCAGGTACCGACGGTGGATCTGGATGACATCGCGCACGTCGACGCCGGGAAGCTCGAGCGCCACGAGCACCTTGATGACGAGCTCGTCGCGCGGAGGTGAGGTCTGGTCCGGAGGGGTGCAGAGCCAGTCGGAGAGCTCTTGTTCGCCGTCGGGGGTTATCCGGAAACCCTTCTGGCGCTCATCCTCTCCGGCATCGTCGGACTCGACCAGCCCGTCGCGTTCGAGGCGCTGGAGGGTCGTGTACACCTGGCCGACGTTGAGAGGCCAAACCTCACCCGTCTTTGTCTCGAATTCCTGACGAAGCTGGAGGCCGTACTTGGGTCCCTCGCTCAAGAGCGCCAAAAGGGCGTGCCTCACGCTCATTCGGCCAGTCCCAGAAGTAGCATACTCGATATACTACTCAGAGATCCTGATTGGTGCAAGGAATTATTCCAGGCAGCGCCTCTGTCGCGATGAGTTCGGGCGCGACGTAACGTCCTACTTCCGATGACGAGCTCAGGACTTTCGAGCGACCGGCATCGGGCGTCTCGGGGACATCGTGGCCGCTCACGTGGGCAAAGGAACTGCGCCGGGCCTCGTGTCGGTGGTCAGCCGGCGTGGCGAGGCCGGCTCGCCTAGGGGCAGCTCAGAATGAGATCTCCGAGGTCCAGAGGTCGACAACGGATCGATCCCCGAAGATCTCGAGCTCTGCCGCCTGCACCCGATTCAGGCACCAGAAATAGAGCGACGACGAGCTACCGCGAACTGCGGCATCGCCCTTGCCGTGGCCGCGCTCGACAGAGACGTGACCTTCTGGTCCCAGTCGCAGCATCCACTCCCCGTCGACGCCGTCTTGGCTGTCTCCGTCGGTGCTGTGCAGGTGCAGGGACTGGCCGATCCACGGCTCGGGGTGTTGGCCGACCTGTCGTGGAAGGAACACCGAAGCGAACTCGTCGATGCCGTCGTTGGCGAGCGCCACGCCCAGGGGATCCGCGTTCGAAAAGGCTTGCTGGGCGTCCCAGGCATGGACGGCGACCTCGAGGGCCTGTCGCCGGAACCAGAAGAGCCGTGAGCGCGGCTCGCCGAATGTCCAGCAGTCTGAATCCGGGTCGCACTGTTCCAGCGACTCGAGCACTTGCCCCGCCCGCTTCTCTGCCAGGGCAACGAGCTCGGAGCCGCCAATGTCTTTTGGCAGGTCCTCCACCGGGGCTCTAGCGCCCGTTCGAACGACGCTGGAGGCCCAATCCCAAACGCGGCACATGTGTGCGGTGAGATCAGCCACGGACCATCCCGGACAGCTCGGCACAGGGGCACCGAGATCCCTCTTGGCCGATGCGAGCACAGAGCTCGACGAGTCGCGAAGAACCTCGAGGTACTGGGCCGGCTCCACGTACCGGAGGCTATCGGTCTCTCGGCCTGTGGATCGTCGGTTGCCGAGGCGCTGCATGCGAGGTATCAAAGGGGTGCCATGACCGATGACAGAGAGCTCGAGGGTCTCGATCCCTTCGACCTCCTCGATCGCGAGGCCGATCGCCTCGACCGCTTCTTTCCGAGCCTCGGGGAATCCGACTGGACGAGGCCTTCGAGGTGCGATGGTTGGACGACACGTGACGTGTTAGGGCACCTCGCAGCAGGTGAGGAGTACCACCGTGCGTGCCTCGACGGCCGGGTGAGCGAGTTCATGGGTCGATTTGCAGAGCGAGGTGCCACGGATCTCGATTCGGCCAACGCACTTGGCGTGGCCGACTATGCCTCGTTGCCTAGCGAGGACGTGATCGCAAAGTGGCGTGCGCAAAGCGCCGAGAACCGGCGGCGGTTTCGCGAGCGCGGGGACGGAACCGTCGACAGTTCGATCGGTGCGTATCCTTGCAAGTGGCAGGCGTTCCATGTCGCATCCGAGCTGGCGACCCATGCTGACGACATCGGCCTGCCTGTGAGCAAGGACGAGCGTGACGAACGCCTTGTCTGGCGAGCGCGGTTCTCGAGGTTCGCGTTGGTCGAATCAAAACCAGATCTCGAGGTCCGTTTCGACGGCGCCCGAACGACCGTGAGCGACGGCACGGTCAAGGTCGAGCTGGCCGACGAGGAGCTGATCGAAGGCGTGGCGGCGAGGCTCGGCGAGTCCTCCTTCGAACCTGCAGTGCGTGGTCTCCTTTCGACCATGCCGTGAGGTGCGGCGCAGGACCTAATCCGACGCGCGGGCGTGGCAGTGGTCGTCCGGCGAGTGGTCGTCGGGGGCTCCCCCCATCATCCGGAGCATCGGAAAGCCTCCCGAAGTCGCGAACTGATAGATCAAGCCTGCCGCAAACACCAGAAACACGATGTCCAGGATGCTCGTGTAGTTCCAGTGGAGTGCTGTGTCGACCGCTCGCGCGTGACGCGTGCTGGGTATGAGACCGAGCCCCCCGAAGGCGAATTCCACGACGTAGCCGGCGAGCGCCATGGTCACGTAGAAGGCACCGAAGACGAAGAGCATCATGCGGGTCCCGTAGTACTTCCGGTAGATGCCGAGGATCGGCACGATGATCAAGTCTGCGAAGATGAACGAGACGACTCCACCGAAACTGATTCCACCGTTCCAGAGGACGGCTGCCAGAGGTACGTTGCCGATCGAGCACACGAAGCTCATCACGCCCACGAAGGGGCCGATCACAGGTCCCCAGATCCGGGCCATGGTCGCATGGTGCGTGAAGAAGAAAGCACGCCAGAAGCCGTTCGGTACCCATGCAGCGAGGGCGCCAGCGAACAGAAGGCCGATGGCTATGTCTCTCACGACCGCTGCCCATTCCATGACGAAGACATGTGAGACCGCTGTCATCCCGTCTCTGGATGCGAGGCGGCTCCACAGGCTTCCTGACCCGGTAACCGACATGTCCATCGCCGCATGCCCTTCCATCGATCCTGCACGCCCCAACTCGGCTTGAGCTCTTGCCGAGGAAAGCAGACGTTGGCGCATGAACAATCTGAAGGTCACGGCGAGGAAGACGATCATCAGCGGCCCTCCCACGAACTCGGCGAGGGTGAACTGCCATCCGACAAGCAGAGCGAGGACGATCCCGAGCTCCACGACCAGGTTTGTCGACGCGATCTCGAAAGCCATCGTGGCTGTGAAGCTCGCACCCTTCCGGAACAACGACCGGGCGAGCGCCACTGCCGCGTACGAGCAAGAGGAAGAGGCGGCCCCGGCAGCGGCTGCGATCGCCAACGTGCGTGGGCGGTCGTCACCCAAGAAGCGGACGATGCTCGATGGACGCACAGCCGCCTGAACAACCGATGTCAGGATGAAGCCGAGGATCAGCGCCCACAGGATCTCCCAGGTCATCGAGCCGGAGATGCTCAGGGCGTGTCCGATGGCCCGCAACTCTCTCATCGCTCGGGCGGACGGTTTCGGCTCAGATTCGGTCTCATGACCTGACGAGTCGGGCGATGGCCTGAGAGGCCTCTGCAACCTTTGCGTCAGCCTCTGGGCCACCGCTCTCGATGGCGTCGCGCACGCAGTGTCCCAGGTGCTCGTCGAGCAGTCCGAGAGCTACCTGCTGGAGCGCCCTCGTGGCTGCCGAGATCTGGGTGAGGATGTCGATGCAGTAGCGGTCCTCCTCGACCATCGCCTGAAGGCCGCGCACCTGGCCCTCGATCCTTCGCAGCCTCCTTTGGTAGTCCTCTTTGTTCTGCGAGTATCCGCGCATCGGACCCCTTTCGGTCACCTCCGCCGCCCCAAGGGCGAGTCGTGTTCCGAAGCCATCTAAACTATACCCCCCTATAGTATATCGCCCGGCCAAGCGCCAAAGCCGCACGCCAAAAGTCCTTTTCGAGGGGGGCTTCGGTCGCTTTGACGTCTGTTGCACTTCACGCGCAGGCCGGAGTCGTGGACGCTGTCAGTGGGCCTCCAAGGCCTCGACAGGAGAGCAGAAATGGCGAACACCAGCGGGCGGTCCCGCACTCGACCCGCCGCCCGTAAAGAAGGCAGGGGGCCCTCTGCCCAAAAGCGTGTCGCGACGCCCCCGACCCGACGACCTCAGGGTCAAAATGGCCCAGGATCCCGCGATGCCACGACCCGATCGCGGCGCGACACCCGAAGCACGCGCACGACCTCGGGAGGGGCGCTCGCACATCCACCTTCGAACAAGACGCCCAGAGCACAAGCCAGTCGAGCGCGCGGGAGGGGAGAGCTCAAGAGGGGGAGCCCCCGAGTGCTCGAAATCGGCGCGATCGTGCTCGTCGTGGTGGTGGCCCTGGTTCTGGTCGTCGTGAAGCTCGCGTCCGGCCCGTCGTCGGCTGCCTCTTCCCGCGCCTCCTCTGAGTCCGTCGCACCCGCCTCGGTCGTGACCGCGGCTAGCAGCGTGCCGCAAGGCGTCTTCGATGCAGTCGGCACTCCGTCGGATCTGTACGTCCCGAGTGCCTTGAAGGGACAGCCCGCGCTCGACGTTCCGACGGCAGGGGGGACCAACCCGGCAGTGTTCTATGTCGGGGCCGACTACTGCCCCTTCTGCGCCGCTGAGCGGTGGTCTGTCGTGGTCGCTCTTTCGCGATTCGGGACGTTCTCGGGGCTGAAAGTGACCGCTTCTTCGCACACCGACTCGTACCCCGATACGGCCACTTTCTCCTTCCACGGCGCCACCTTCTCGAGCCCATACGTCTCGTTCCTGTCAGTGGAGCTCTACGGCTCGCAGCCGGGCCCGGATGGGAAGTTCAAGCCTCTGGAGAATCCCAACGCGACAGAAACGAAGCTGTTGGACCTGTACGACGCGCCGCCCTACGTCCAGAGCTCGGGCTCGATCCCGTTCCTGGACATCGCCAACAAATACCTGGTCGTCTCCTCGCAGTACTCGCCTCAGGTCTTGGTCAACCTGAGCGACACCCAGATCGCATCGGACTTGTCGAACGCCCAGAGCCCGGTGGCACAGGAGATCGTCGGCAGCGCCAACTACTTGACGGCAGCGATCTGTTCGGCAACGGGCGAACAGCCACAGAGTGTCTGCTCGGACCCGGCGGTCGTCGCAGCCTCAAAGAAGCTCGGTTGAGCTAGTAGGGATATCCGGCGACTTCGTTCACGGGATTGCAATGAAAGCCGAGCATCCAACCCTTGCTTTTCGTTGCGCGATCCGTATGATCAGTCTTCCGGAGTTGCGAACGCCGAAAGGCGAGAGAGAGTCCGGGCGATGACCCGAGGTGCCAAACGGTTCCTCGGGTTCTTCGCGTCTGGATGCAACTTCCTGATACCTCAGCTATCGAGGGCAAGCGTAAAGGTGGGCTTGGGAGACGTGTCGGGCAGGCGGTGCTCGTCGGCCAGGCGACGTACCCCGGTTCCGGTCGCGAGGAACTCGGTCGCGTGTTCGCCCCAGACGTGATTGGCGACGTGAACGCCCACCCCGACGATTCCCGATGCTTGGGCCTGAATTGCTTCGTCTTGCATCCGGGTGAGCGCCAGCTCGCGAGCTTCGTAGATGCCTTGGGTGAATTGGACCATCTCCTGGTTCTGACCCGCCTGCCGTAGGGCCTGAAGAGCCGACTGATGGGCGATGTGGTACACGCAGGTCCCGAGCACGAATGCGACCGGCACTGCGCCGGCGGCGAGCAGCCGGAAGAAATCCTGAGCGGAAAGGTCCGAAGTGAAGGCACCGCCGTCGGGTGCGCGGTGCGACCCGGTTCCCGAAAGAGCGCGAACAGCAGTACCGGTCGCGATGAACTCGAGGACGTCCTGTCCCCAGACGTAAGCCTGCATCCGGAGGTTCACGCCGACCACGCCGTCGGCCCCGAGATGATCGGCCTCCGACCTCATCCGGGACATCGCGAGCTCGCGAGCGTTGTACATCGCCTGAGTCAGGACCTGCAGCTCCTGGTTCTGGCCCCACCGCGCGATCTGCAGACCGATGTGGTAAATGGATGAGCCGACGACGAACCCGAGCGGCTCGAAACCTGCCTCGCCGAGCAGGACGTACTCCGACACCGACAGATCAGAGGTGAAGACCCCCGACGGGTCTGCGCCGGCAGTGCGAGCTAGGCGACCGTCTGCCGCCTCGGGCTCCCAATTGGCGCCTTGCTGGGTGGGACCCTTTCCGAACAACGGCATGCCGCCTCCTCTACATCGGTACGCTTCGGCTTCGTGAAGGTGGACCTCATGACCCTAGGTGCTCCCTTGTACCAGGCGCGCCGGATCGCCATGGATGCGGCCGATGCCGGATTCGACGGTCTCGTCGTGACCGAAGGGGCCCGCACCGCCTACCTGACTTGCGCCGCTGCAGCGCTTAGCGCGCAGATCGACTTGTCGACAGGCATCGCCGTCGCGTTCGCGCGAAGCCCGATGGTGACGGCTGAGGTTGCATGGGAGCTCGCCGAGGCTACCGGCGGTCGATTTCGGCTCGGCCTCGGGACACAGGTGCGGGCACATATCGTCCGCAGGTACGGTGCGGCGTTCGATCATCCAGGGCCACGAATGCGCGAATACGTTCAGGCACTGCGTGCGTGTTTCGCAGCGTTTCGAGGAGACGTACCACTCGATTTCGAAGGAGACTTCTACTCGCTCACGCTGCTTCCAGCCCAATGGTCGCCCGGGCCGATCGATGTCGCTGATCCGCCGATCGACCTCGCAGCGGTGAACCCATACATGCTCCGGCTCGCGGGGGAGGTCGCCGACGGCGTCCATGTGCATCCCCTCAACCATCCCGCGTACCTGCGAGAGATCGTTCTGCCAAATCTTCGAGCGGGAGCACTGTCCGCAGGACGCGACCCCGAGGGCCTCGAGCGGACCGTGCCCGTCTTCACTGCTGTTGGAGATACCGCAGAGGAGAGGAGGCATTGGCGTGAGCTCGCCCGCGCACAGGTCGCCTTCTACGGTTCTACGCCCAACTACTCGTTCATCTTCGATCTGCTGGGTCGGGAGGGAACCACCGACCGCCTTCGAAAGTTCCAGAAGGAGGGAGATCTCGCGGCCATGGTGGGGGTGATAGACGACGACCTCCTGGACGAGTTCGTCGTGACCGGCACGTTCGATCAGTTACCCGCCTTGCTCGTGGAGCGTTACGGCGGCCTCGCCACCCGTCTCGTTCTCTACTTCGCGGGCTTGGCCTGGCGCCAAGAGGCGCAAGGGCTGCGACGTTGGGGGGAGATCGTGACCGAGGTCCATCGGCACAGTCCCGAGCCCACCTCGAAGGAGCGTGAGACACCGACATGACCCACCAATACGACCCAGAACTTGCCCAGTTGGCGCCGTTTCTCCCGAAGCTCGGCTTGGAGGACGTCCCTGCGGCGCGTGCGGCAATCGACGAGCTCGTGGCACAAGCATCCCTCGGCCAAGAGCGCGACGAATCGGACCTCGACATAGCTGATCGCGTGGTTCCCGGATACGAGGGTGGTCCTGACGTCGGTGTCCGAGTATTTCAGCCAATGCCCCGGGCTGAGGGCCGCCCGTCACTTCTCCACATGCATGGTGGTGGGTTCGTAGTCGGCAGTGTCGCCACGGAACACGTGGGGGCCGCCAACCTGGCATCGAATCTCGGTGCCGTCGTCGTCTCGGTCGAGTATCGATTGGCGCCCGAGCACCCCTTCCCCGCAGGGCTCAACGACTGTTATGCCGCTTTGAAGTGGGTTCATGCTTGTGCCACCGACCTCGGAATCGACCCTGGACGAATCGCGGTCTACGGACAGTCTGCCGGTGGCGGGTTGGCAGCTGCGCTGTCGCTGTTCGCTCGTGACAATGGCGGCCCGCCGATCTGCTTTCAATTCCTCGGCATTCCCGAGCTCGACGATCGGCTCGACACACCGAGCATGCAAGCGTTCGTCGACACTCCGCTTTGGAATCGTCCCAACGCGGAGCTCAGTTGGCAGTACTACCTGGGAGATTCTCGTAATTCCGACGTGTCGCAGTATGCGGCTCCCGCTCGAGCAGCCGAGCTGCGCGGCTTGCCGCCGGCATATGTGTCGACGATGGAGTTCGATCCTCTCCGTGATGAGGGAATCCGCTATGCATCGAGGCTCTTGGAGGCAGGTGTTCCCACCGAGCTTCATTCGTATCCCGGTACCTTCCACGGGTCTGCGGTCCTCGTCATGGCGTCTGTTTCGCGCCGGATATGGGCAGAGGAGATCGAGGTCCTCCGAAAGGCGTTGAGCATCGCCGAGCCCTCCTGAACAACCCAGCGATCCCTTTGGTGGTGACCTCTGTGCGGACTCGAGGGTGCGCGGTCTAGAGGATCCGCAGCGCCTCGTCGACGTCCCGCTCGCGGCGGGTGAGAGCACGGAGCACGCCAAGGTCTCCAGATCGCAGGCGCCCGACCGAGACGAGTGTCTCGATGGCGATCGACGCTGCGAGTGGTTCGGGAGCCGTCGTACCGGCAAGTCCCAGAGACGATGCTAAGTCGTCTGTGTGAACGAGAAGCTCGATGATGCGTGTGCGAAGGTACTCGTCGAGGGTGATCGCGAGGTCGCCGATGACCGCCACCCGCCTGTCTGATCTCTCCAGAGCCAGGCGATCGGCCAGTCGAACGCAAAGACTTCGTGCTTCCTCGGCGACAGCGGATGGACCCCCCACGGCCGACTGCTCGCCTCTTTCCCTGATCGAGCGATTCATGGGCCCGTCGACGTCGCGCGGTATCTCGAGCCGCGCGTAGTAGCCGGCAGCGCTCACCAGCTCTTCTCGAACGTCGGGTTCGGGCCGGTCGAGATAGAGCTCCACAGTCTTGATCGACCGGAGGAGGTGACCCGCGAGTCCCGCCACCGAGAACTCAGCGAGGATGGACTGGTCTTCCCAGTGGTCGGCAAGCTCCGGTCGGCGGAGCAAGTCTGCGGAAAGTTCGGCCGCGGTCAGAAAAGCAGAACGAATCTCGTCTATTGGGTCAGCTTGGCACACCGAACGGCAGCTCCCGTTCGACGAGTCGACCAGACGAGCGGGCGTCGCAGCGACACAGGTCAACCGAACGCGGGTAAAGGGACAGAGCAACTACGCCGGTCGGATCGTGGCGACCGTCGCCTCGTTGGGCCTGTACATGTTCTGGTGGACCTACAACCAGATGAACGACCCGAACTCGAACTTCCGGACCAACTGGTCCCAGGAAGACGCCCTCGTGGCGGCGATCCAGGCTCTTCGCTGATCCATCGAATCCGTGGCCGCTAGGGACGATTCCTGGGTGGCCTCGGGGCTCACGTTGGGCAACGGTAGATTGGCCCGCCATGCAGGGCAGCGGGGGCACGGGGCCTGAGGAAGGAGCGACCGAAGACGGGCAACCCACCGACGACACCGAGCCCACCGACGACACCGAGCCCACCGACGACACCGAGCCCACCGACGACACCGAGCCCACCGACGACGCCGAGCCCGTCCCCCTAACTCGTTCGGAGCGACGTGCAGCGACGAAGGCCAAGAAGTCGAACAAGCGCCGCAAGATCGCCATCATCGTCGGGTCCAGTGTCATCGGCTTTGTGGTGCTCGTAGCAGCAGCGGCTGCCGGGTATCTCTGGTACGAGAACAACCGGATCCACCGGGTCCACATCAAACACCTGTCGAAGGTGAGCACGTCGGGAGCTCAGAAGGACGTCGAGAACATCCTCTTGATCGGCTCGACCACGAGGTGCGGCTTGAAGCAGCAGAACATCGCGTTCGGGTTGTGCGACCAAGGAGTCACCGGCGTCAACAGCGATGTCGTGATGATCCTCCACCTCGACCCCGATCATCACAAGGCCTCGATCCTCTCGATACCGCGAGACACGATCGTTCCGAACGCACGTCACGACGGGCTGAACAAGATCGATGCGGCACTGGGCGACGTCGACGGGCCGAGCCAGCTGATCGCCGCCATCACCGAGGATTTCGGGATCCCGATCCAGCATTACGTGGAGCTCAATTTCGACAGCTTCCAAGGGGTGGTATCCGCCCTCGGAGGCGTGAAGATGTACTTCCCGATGCCCGTCTACGACGCCGAGTCCAGCCTTGACATACCTACTTCTGGGTGCATCGCGCTGAGCCCGTTTCAGGCATTGGCCGTAGTGCGCGCAAGACACCTCCAGTACCAGCCGCCTTCGGATGCCGGCTACTACCGCGACGAATGGCCATACGACCCTGAAAGCGACTTGGCCCGAATCAGGCGCGACCACGAATTCCTACGCGTCCTGGCTTCTGCGGTCGCAAAGCGCGGGTTGGGCAACTTCGTCACGGACATCGAGCTGATCAACTCGCTGGCTGGGAACCTGGAAGTCGACCAGGGGTTCTCCGCCACCGCCATGGCCAACCTCGTCCTCGAGTTCCACGGCATGAACCCGAACAGCGTCCCTCAGTACACGCTTCCCGTCGTTGTCGACGGTGAGGGCTACTACTACCGAGGCGGCGGCTACGGAGACGTGGTGTTCCCGATACAGCCTCAGGACTCACAGGTGGTGGCGCAGTTCCTCGGAGTTTCTCCCACCCAGGACTCGTCGGGGAGATCGCTTCCCTCTCCCGGCTCGTTCACCGTGGCCGTAGAGAACGGTAGCGGTGAGTACAACCAGGGAGCCAAGACCGAGAGCGCACTCCAAGCCCTCGGATACAACGTGACGTCGGTGTCGGACACCGAAGTCGGGGCCGTCACCACCGAGACGACGGTCCTTTACTCCCAGCCCAGCCAGCTCGCGGACGCTTTGCGCGTTCAGTCGTCGCTCTCGGGCCTGTCGGTGCTCGGATTCGACCCGGGAATCGTGGAAACGGCCTCCGGCGGTTCGTCGGGGGGCGGTTCGTCGGGGCCGGGCTCGGGAAGCAGCAGCACCGTGGCTGGGACCACAGCCGGCACGATCGACGTCGGATCGACGCTTTCAGCTTCGCAGGCCGCAGACGTCGTCGTCGTGACGGGGAGCAACTTCGCCGTAAATCCCCCGATTGGAGTCACGAACCCGACGAGTCCGAGCAGCTCAACGACATCGTCGTCGACCACCTCGACCAGCCCCGTTTCCCAGGGCGCCACGACTACGACCACGACTACTGTTCCAGCGACGATCTCGGACAATCCGAACCTCTCAGCTCCGTCGGGTTCGACCGAGGCTCTCGAGCCATGGGACCCCCGGTCTTGCACGGCGGCCGGCGGACCGGGTCCGTAAGGACCTGAGATCCTCGACCGGCGGGTCGCAGAGGGCGGAGCACCAAGGTCCGAGCTGCAGGAGGGGAAGCCCCCGGGGCGGGGGCCAGGAGGTGCGAAGGATGAGAGTGGCAGTCCTCGGAGCAGGGTCGTGGGGCACCACCGTCGCCTCGCTTGTCGCCCCCAGACATCCCACGATCCTCTGGGCGCGTGACCCGGAGGTGGCGCGCGCAGTCGACGAGGATCACTCGAACCCCGCCTATCTCCCTGGCTTCACTCTCGCGAACGGGCTCTCGGCGACCTCGGACCTCGAGAGAGCGGTCTCTACGGCCGACTTGCTCGTCGTGGGCGTTCCGACATCGGGTTTCCGGACGGTGCTCGAAGACGCCAAGCAGTACGTCCGGCCTTGGATCCCCGTGGTCAGCCTCTCGAAGGGCCTCGAACGCGACTCGTTCCTGCGCATGACCGAAGTCATAAAGCAAGTGCTGCCGGGCCATCCCGCTGCCGCTCTCACCGGTCCGAACATCGCGAAGGAGATCCTGGCCGGCAAAGCCGCTGCAGCGGTCGTGGCAACCGAAGACCTGGCCGTGGCCGCCGCCATTCAGAAGGTCGTGACCCGCGGCGTCTTTCGTGTCTACGTGAACCACGACGTCATAGGGTGCGAGATCGGCGGAGCTCTCAAGAACGTGGTCGCCATTGCAGCCGGGATCGGGCAGGGTCTCGAGGTCGGTGACAACACTCGTGCGGCGGTCATGTCGAGAGGCCTCGCCGAGCTCACTCGCCTCGGCGTCGCTCTCGGTGCCGAGCCGGCCACTTTCGCGGGTCTGGCCGGGATGGGGGACCTGATCGCGACCTGCATGAGCCCCCACAGCCGGAATCGCACCGTCGGGGAGCTCCTCGGCAAAGGCCACAAGCTGGACGAGATCCTGGCCGGGATGAATATGGTCGCCGAGGGCGTGAACACCGCGGTGGTGGTCCTGGATCTCGCCGATCGGCACGGAGTCCAGATGCCGATCTCCACGATGATCGATCGAGTGGTCCGGGGAGAGATTGCTCCGGCCGACTCGTACTGGGGGCTTACGCCACCAGGCCACGAAGCCGACCCGGGTTGAGCCGGCACCCGTCTATATAGCCTTCAGCGCAAGAGAGCCCCTCGCTCATCGTTCCATCTAGTGGGTGCGAGCGGACGAACCGCCCTCGGGGGAGCCGGCTGCTACGGCCGGTCGAAACTTACTGTTGAAGGTGGGCCAGGGGGCCCGGACCCCGCACCCTGCGAACATGTGGAAGGACTTCTATGAGCCAAACCACGGTTCTCGAGCGGCGGCATTCGATTCGCAGGGGTGACACACGACCGGGACAGGCGTCATTGGTCGAGGAACGCCCCGTCGCCTTGGCAGCAAAAGGCCGACTCGAGAAAGCTCCCTCCCCGGACGACCGACGCATCGGGATGGAGCGACGCGAATACGTCCCTCAGCACCACATCACGGTCGGACGAGTAGCAGGTTCGGGCGGCTGGATGGGCGGCGTCTGCAGCTGCGGAGAGCACACCCTGTCCCGGGTGGAAGGCCTGATCGAATCCTGGGCGAGATGGCATCGCCGTCAGGTCATGGCTGAGAAGTCGTCCTTCGTGCACACCTCCTGAGGCACGCCTCCTGCGTCGCGGGGCCGCCTGAGTGCGGCTACCGTCGTTGACCCATGACCTCCGAGAGCGAGGACCTCGTTCCCCAAGGGTTCGACCTCGTTGCCGCACAGGTGCGCGCGGACGCCACGGACTCAGACATCTTCTTCAAGGTCCTTGTTTCGAAGCTTTCGGACGCTCTCGGGGACCGCGTGAAGATCGAGCGAGCCGGAGGGCTGCTCAAACGCGACAAGCTCGTAACCGGCGTAGAGCTCGATCTCACTTCCGCTGGAGCCGGCACAGTCTTATCCGCACGCCGGGAGCGAGGTGGAGTGGTCTCGTGCACCGTCGCACGAAGGGTGAGAGGCATCGTCCTGTCCTCGAAGCCGGTCCCGATGTCGGAGTGGGTTGAGGAGCTCGTCTCTGCGCTCGGTGACGAGGCAAAGCGCTCCGAGCAGACTTGGGCCGCGTTGCACGGCCTGCTCTCTTGACCTCGAGCACGATTTCTCGCCCGGAAGGAGCCACATGAGCGAGATCCCCCAGCAGCATCTGCCTGCGGACGCGCTACGCAGGCTTCGCGAAACCGAAGAGCCAGGTGGCAGAAGACTGTTCACCTCCGACCTCAGCGTCAACGAGTTCTTGCTGGTCGAAGAGGCTGGCTTCACACCGTTGGGTCTCGTGATGGGAAGCTCCATCTACCAGATTGGACTGCAGACACGGCGATGGAGCCAGTCGACCGAGCTGGAAAAGCTCACTCAGGCGATGTACACCGCGCGCGAGCTGGCGATGGCACGTATGGAGGAGGAGGCCGACGTGCTGTCCGCGGACGGCATCGTGGGAGTCCGGCTCGACGTCAACTATTACGAGTGGGGTCGCTCGACGGCCGAATTCATAGCAGTCGGCACCGCCGTGAAGGCCAAGGACGGAGCGTCTTGGCGAAATGCAGCCGGAAAGCCGTTCACCTCGGACCTCTCGGGTCAGGATTTCTGGACACTGCTGCAGGCGGGCTTTGCCCCATTGGGTCTCGTTCTGGGCACATGCGTCTACCACGTCGGCCATCGCACGTTCCTCAGCGCAATGGCAAGCACGGGTCGGGCGACCGAGCTCCCCAACTTCACCCAGGCCCTGTACGACGCACGCGAACGCGCGATGACCCGCATGGAGGAGGAGGCCTCCAGCCTGCAAGCGAGCGGGATCGTGGGCGTGCAACTCGTCGAGAAGTCCCATATGTGGGGGAGCCACACGATCGAGTTCCTTGCCATCGGGACGGGGGTGCGCTCCATTCGAGACGACCACGTCGTTCCGCCACCGGTGCCAGTCATAACGATGGACCATTGATGACGGGAACCGGCAACTACTCGGGCCCCCCTCCAGAGGGCGTGGTCGGAGAGTTCCATGCCGTCCCCCGGGTGCGGAACACCCCTACCAGCAACCTTTCGGTTGCAGAGGCAGCCGCAGTGCGGCGGGTCGGGCTCTCCCCGGCCGGATTCGTGATGGGGTCGGCCGTGATGCAGCTCGCCTCGGCGATCACAGGGAACATCTACGGGGGTGGGGGGTTCGGAGGCGCGATGGGACTCGGTGGCGGGATGTTCTCCGGCTATATCTCCGGCGCACGCTCTCAGGGTCTGTACGCCGAGTCGTATCCCTGCGTCCACGGATTCGGGTTCGGGGCGAACGCCGATCATTACGGGTTCAACGTCGAGAACGCCGTGCTCGCCGACTCGATCTTCGAGGGATACCGCCTCGCGCTCGCGCGGCTGCGGGACGAGGCGATCGAGGTTGGCGCGCACGGGGTCATAGGTGTGGAGGTCGGCTTCGAGAACATGATCGGCAGCCTCGGCACCGCCACCTTTCTGGCTACGGGGACTGCTGTCTCCCATCGCGACTCCGCCCCTTTGCACCCACCCTTCCTGACCAACGCCTCGGGACAGAATTTCGAGCGCCTCATCGGGCTCGGTTACGTCGCTGCCGGCCTGGCGGTCGGGGTTGGGGTCGTGCACGTGCAGCCGAACTGCCTCGCGCGCGGGAACCTCACCGCTGTGGGGCCGAATCGTCAGATCCCCGCCGCGGTTGGCGCCGCTCGAGGCCGCGCAAGACAGCGGCTGGCCGGTACGGGGCACAGAATGGGAGAAGGAGTCGTCCACACCGAGTGGTCTGACCGAAGGTTCGTCCGATACGGCGAGTCCTGGAACCAGCTTGCTCTGGCTGTCGGGACTGCGGTCCGCCGCTACACCACCGAGCTCGAACCGCCTATTCCGCAACCGGTGGTATCGCTGCGACCGTGACACCACCCCCCGAGTCGCCGACGGGTGCCGGATCGCAAAGGGCTCCTGACATCGCCGAGGCGCTCGACGCCCTGCGGGCGCCGTTTCACTCCGAAGGCGGGGCGACGTTCCTGTCGGACCTCACCGTCGGAGAGCTGATCCTTCTCGAGCAGATCGGCTTCAGGCCCGTCGAGATCGTCTCGGGTTCCGGGTCTGCGAGCTGGTACCCGCAGTTCACGACCGCAGGGACCGAGGGCCAAATGTGGGGCAGCGCGATCGCCTCTGCGATCGCAGAGGCCCGAGCCGGCATCTACTCGGAAGTGACCCAGTTCGGCGCCAATGGAGTCGTGGCGATGAGGATCGAGTTCGAACGTGAGCCTGCGAACCAGCTCACCTGCACGATGCTCGGGACGGCGGTCCGCGACGAGCGCCACGATGGGTCCATCTCCACCAAGAGTCCGGGCCCGAGGGGCCATGACCGGACCCAGCTGTTCACCACCAATCTCTCCGCCCGGGACTTCCATCTGCTCACGCGCGCGGGTTACGGGGCTGCGGGAATCGTGATGGGCGTGTCGGTGGTCGGGTTCGGCGCCCGCAGCGCGGCCCAGTCACTGGGACTAGCGCGAGAGAATTTCGAGCTCGAAGGCCAGACCAACGCGCTCTACTCCGCCCGCGAGCAGGCAATGGGAATGATGGAAAGAGAAGCGGCGTCGCTAGGTGCAGATGGGGTCGTCTCCGTGAATCTCTCCGAACGCCCGATCAACACGATGCTCACCCACGCAGTCGAGCTCGTCGCGATCGGGACCGCCGTGCGTCGAGGAGCGGGGCGTCACAGGTCGCTCGACCCACACCTGCAGCTGGCCCTGAACGATCCGGCCCCCGAGACCTTCGTGAGCGGCTGAGAGCACGAACCCGCCGATGCCGTCGCTCAGTGCGTGTTGACGAGAGCCCGCACCGACTCTCGGAGCGATGACATCGTCGCCAGCACGGCGGTCGGCTCGTAACCGCAGTGCGCCATGCAGTTCTCGCAGCGTTCGTCGCGCCCACGGCCGTAGGCGTCCCAGTCGGTGGTCTCTACGAGCTCCTTGTAGGTCTTGGCGTATCCGTCGGCCATCAGATAGCAGGGCCGCTGCCAGCCGAACACCGAGTAGCTCGGGATTCCCCATGCCGTGCACGAGAAGTCCTTCTTCCCTTCGAGGAAGTCGAGGAACAGAGGTGAGTGGTTGAGGCGCCAGCGCTTTCGCTTGCCCTCGGAGAAGGCTTGCCGGAAGAGGTTGCGGGTCTGCTCCACCCCGAGGAAGTGCTCCTGGTCGGGAGCCTTCTCGTACGCGTAGGCGGGCGAGATCATCATGGCGTCCACCCCGAGGTCGTCGTTCAGGAAGTCGAGCACGTCCCGAACGGTCTTCGGTGAGTCGTTGGTGAAGAAGGTCGAGTTCGTCGTGACCCTGAACCCGCGGGATTTGGCCAGCCTTATGGCGCCTACGGCCTCGTCGAACACCCCTTCGCGATCGACTGCGCGGTCATGGCGTTCTCGGAGGCCGTCCACGTGCACGACCCACGAGAAATAGCGGCTCGGCGTGAAACGGTCCATCTTGCGTCGCAGGAGCACAGCGTTGGTGCACAGGTAGACGTAGATCTTTCGCCTCAACAATTCGCCCACAATCTGCTCGATCTGCGGATGGAGCAAGGGCTCGCCGCCTGCGATCGACACCATCGGCGTCGCGCTCTCCTCCACCGCACCCACTACGTCGTCGACGGACAGTCGTTGGCGGAGGACCTCGGTGGGGTACTGGATCTTTCCGCAACCCGGGCATGCGAGATTGCAGGCGAACAGCGGCTCGATCTCGACGATGAAGGGGTAGTACTTCTTTCCCCGGAGCCTCTGGCTCAAGAGGTGCCGTCCGATGCGCAGGTTCTGCCTGACGGGTACGGGCATCTAGGTGACCTCCGGTGAACGGGGGAGCGCAATCGGCTCCCGGTCTGCAGCGGCCCAGGTCAGCTCGTTCGTCAGACGGCACCCCGAAGTCTCCGCCTTGCCGGGGCCTATGCCCACGAGCCGGACCATTCCTCCGGTGGCGATCGCCTCGATTCTCAGCGCGGCAAGTACCGCCACGTCGCCCGGGGTGCGCACTCAGGCATTCTGCCCCCTTCGCGCGCTTTCAATCCTCCACGACCTGGCTCTGCCCTTGGATGGGAGCGCGAGGGGAGCAGGGGGGGATAATTGCCTCCTTTCGAGAATGGAGGAGATGGGTGACTGCCGATAGCTCGTCTGGTTCGACCGGGTCGTCCGAAGCCCAGTCCGCGCAGGTCTCCGAAGCCCAGATCGCCGTCCACTGGCGCGAGGAGGGCTACTACTTTCCGTCCGCCAGGTTCATCGGCCAGGCGAACGCGTCGGATCCGCGCATTTTCGACCGCTTCGGCGAGGAGCACTTCCCCGAGTGCTTCAAGGAGTACGCAGACCTGCTCAGCTGGGACCGCTATTGGCACACGACCCTGGACACCAGCGACCCGCCGTTCTGGAACTGGTTCGTGGGCGGCAAGCTGAACGTCAGCTTCAACTGCGTCGACCGCCACCTGCAATCCTCTCGGAACAAGGCGGCGATCATCTGGGTCCCCGAGCCCGAGGCTGCGGAAACCAAGGTCCTGACGTACCAGGAGCTCTATCGGCAGGTGAACGAGTTCGCCGCCCTGCTTCGCGACTTCGCAGGAGTGAAGACCGGCGACCGGGTCACCTTTCACATGCCGATGGTCCCCGAGCTGCCGGTGGCAATGCTGGCGTGTGCCCGGCTCGGCGTCGTGCACTCGGAGGTGTTCGGCGGGTTCAGCGGCGCGGCTTGCGGGGACCGCATCGCCGACTCGGGTAGCCGCGTCCTCGTCACGATGGACGGCTATTTCCGAAACGGCGAGCTGATCGACCACAAGGTGAAGGCCGACGAGGCGCTCGCGACCGCGCAGAAGCTCGGTCAGGAGGTCGACAAGGTGCTGGTTTGGCGACGCCAACCAGGCCAGTACGCGTCGGCGAGCCCGATGGTCGAGGGACGGGACTTCTTCGTCGACGACCTGCTAGCCGAGTATCACGGAAAGGTCGTGGACCCGGTCTCGATGCCCGCCGAAGCGCCGCTGTTCTTGATGTACACGAGCGGCACGACGGGACGGCCGAAGGGTTGCCAGCACTCGACCGGCGGGTACCTCTCGTATGTGGCCGGGACGTCCAAGTACTACCAGGACATCCACCCAGAGGACACCTATTGGTGCGCAGCCGACATCGGCTGGATCACCGGTCACTCCTACATCGTCTACGGCCCGTTGGCGCTCGGCACGACGACCGTCATGTACGAGGGCGTTCCCACGTACCCCGACCCGGGGCGGCTGTGGAGGATCGCGGAGAGGCTAGGGGTGAACATCTTCCACACCGCACCGACCACGATCCGCATGCTCCGCAAGCTCGGGCCCGACGAACCGGCCAAGTACGACTACCACTTCAAGCACATGACGACGGTGGGCGAGCCGATCGAGCCGGAGGTCTGGCGCTGGTACCAC
>DAIQQK010000120.1:0-9666 GCA_036786835.1 Acidimicrobiales bacterium
CCTTCCTTCTTTTGCATGGCATGCCCACCCAAGCCCATCGGCTGACACGGGAACACGTAGAGACATTCATCGCCGACCAGGTGAGCCGACACCGACCGAAAACCGCACAAATTCGGTTTGGGGATTTGCAACAGTTCTTCCGGTGGGCCGTCGAGGAGCGAGAAATACCCGTCTCACCGATGGCGAACATGAAGCGGCCACAGGTTCCTGAGGAGCCGCCGCAGGTGCTCACTCCCAACGACATCAAATCCCTCCTGAAGGCTTGTGAGGGAACCGGTTTTGAGGCCAGACGTGATACCGCCATCGTGCGGATGCTGCTGGACACGGGGATGCGTCTGGCCGAACTCGCCGGGCTCAGTATCGAGGACATTGATTTCGATCAGCGGGTGGCCTACGTCCTGGGTAAGGGCCGCCGCCCTCGTCAGTGCCCATTTGGGGCAAGGACGGCTCAGGCCATCGACCGCTACCTTCGGGTCCGTCGAAATCACGACTACGCCGATTCCCCTGCAGTCTGGATCGGGAAGAAGGGGAGGTTGACCGATTGGGGAATCCGGCAGCTTGTGGAACGTCGCTCGGGGCAGGCTGGCATCGGGCACGTCCATCCGCACCAGCTCCGTCATACATTCGCCCACCTGTGGCTCTCGGAGGGCGGAAACTGTAAACAGCGGTCGATTTCGTCAACGCGCGTCGGTCGAAAACGTCAACGCGGTGGTGGTCAAAAACTAGCCGATGACGTTGTCCTCGTCCAGGGTTTCGTGACGTTTGCCCACAGGCTCCGCGCCGCTTGAGCCAGCATCGGTTTCGGTCCTCGTTCTGCGGGTCCGTGACTTGGCGTCGCGTAGGCGATAGCTCTCGCCCTTGGTCTCGATGATCCGGCAACGATGCGTGAGCCGGTCGAGCGTCGCACCGGTCAGCCGCTCGGACCCGAGCACCTCCGTCCAGCTCTCGAAGGGCAGGTTGGTCGTGACTATGAGGCTCGTGCGCTCATAGGCCGAGGAGATCACGTCGAAGAGCAGCTCCGCTCCGACCTTCGAGGCTGGCACGTATCCGAGCTCGTCGAGCACGAGCAGGTCGAGCTTTCCGAGCTGGGTCTTCAACCGCAGAAAGGCCCTCTCGTCTCGTGCCTCGATGAGCGCCGTCACGAGCTCTGTGGCGCGATAGAAGCGCACCCTGTATCCCTTCTGACAGCCCGAGACGGCGAGCGCCGTGGCGAGATGGCTCTTCCCGGTGCCGGGGTTCCCGACGAGGATCACGTTCTCGCGTTTGTCGATGAACTCACAGCGGGCGAGCTCTGCGATCATGACCTTCGAGACAGACGGTCGGGCTGAGAAGTCGAAGTCGTCCAGGGACTTGGTCGTGGGAAAGCGTGCGGCCTTCAAGCGGCGATCGGCGGCGCGCTTCTCCCGATCGAGGAGCTCCAGCTCGAGCAGCTGGAGCAGGTAGGTGAGGTGGTCGACGTTGTCTGATGCCGCTTGCTTCGCCACCTTCTCGCATTCGGCTCCGACCGTCGGGAGCCGAAGGGCCTTCAGGTGGTGGTGCAGCAGAACGAGGGCCTTGGCCTCGAGTGCCTTCATGGGTGTTTGTCCTTTCTCTCTATGGGTTTGCGAAAGACGACCGGCTGTGTCGGCCCGAGAGGCGACGAAATGCTCGGCCCGGACCCCAGGTGCCCGAGACGACCTCGGGTTTCAGACGACGGTCAGCTCTCGATAGGAGCTGAGATCAGGTGGTGCGATCGAGAACGGCTGCAGGTGGGGATGGCCGTCCAGGCTGAAGAGCCTGGGCGGTTCCTCTTTTCTGTGATGGAGGATCAACGAGACCGCGTCCGATCCGAGCGCCCCGATCGAGAGCGCCTGGTCGACGGCGCCTGCGAGCTCTGCGACCGTGGCGTTCTCCAACAGGCGCAGCACCTTGATGAACTCCCTCGTCCCCGCAGATCCGAGCTCTGCCTCGAGGCGCCTGCGCAGCAACGAGAAGCAGGGAGGAAGGTCCCATCCCTCGAGCGGGCGCGCATGGTCGAAGGCTCCGGGCTTTCGCTCCAAGAGCGCCAAGTAGTGGCGCGGGTCGAAGCTCACCTTCTCCTTTGACCACGAGCGCAGGTGCGTGGCGATCACCTCTGTCCCACAGACGATGCGCAGCTCGTCGAGGCTCCCGAGGCAGGTGACATCGTGGTGGGCGTAGTCGGTCGGGACCGAGTAGTCGTTTCGGTCGAAGCGGACCAAGGAAAGTGAGTTGGCCGCTGTGTGCTCGACACGTCTGACCTCGAAGGAGGAAGGCGGCAGCTCCAACATGGCCAGGCGGTCGACCTCGAGGCGCTCGGCCTTCGTGTCGGCCTTGCCGCGCACCCTGCGGAACAGATCCGCGTAGCAGGCTGCTGCCAGGTACTCGTTCAACGCCGGCCATGAGGAGAACGACGGGACCGGGACCAAGAGGTTTCGCCTCGAATACCCGACGTGGTTCTCGACGTGCCCCTTCTCGTTCCCCCTCCCGACGCGACAGAAGCGGTGGTCGAACAAGAAGTGGCTCTCGAGGCGCAAGAACTCCCTCGTGAGCTCCCTCTCTCTTCCGAGGACCTTGCGCACGGCGATGGTGGTGTTGTCGTAGTCGCACTTGACGGGCACGCCCCCGAAGAACTCGAAGGCCGCCACGTGCGCTGCCTGGAAGGTCTCTGTGCACTCTCGCGGATAGGCCGAGACGAAGTAGGCGTCGGAGTAGGGAAGGGTCATGATGCTGAGCGCGGCCTTGGTTCGCTCGCCTGCTATTGAGACCGTCGCCTCGCCGAAGTCGAACTGGGCACGACCGGGCGGGTGAGAGAGCGGGACGAACACCTCCTTCGAGTGCCGGCGCGCGTGGGCCACGGCCACCTGCACCTGGGTCATGGCTCCTGTGTATCCGTGCTCGTCACGGAGGCGTTCGAAGATGCGCCTGGCGGTGTGGCGCTGCTTGGGAGGCGCCTGGCGGTCGTCTTCGAGGATCTGGTCGATCACCTGAAGGAAGGGTCCGAGCTTGGGCTTCGGACGGCGCTCGGCGCCGGTGTAGCGGCCGGGTTCGGCGCTCTGAAGGATCTTCTGGAGCGTCTTGTGCGACAAGCGGTACTCGGCCATGACAGAGCGTTTGGAGGCTCCCTCGACCAGCACCTTTCGTCTGATCTCGGTCCATTGGTTCATGTCGGAACGCACTTTCCCCCCGACCCTCCTCGCTCCCCGGCTGGCTTCCTTTCGGGAAGCCTCCGGGCCTTAGCGAGTTGGATCGGGGATGGTCAGGCGTTGCCGTTTTCGACCGATGTTTTCAGGCGCTGCCGCGTTGCCGTTTTCGACCGATGTTCACACCTTGCAGCGGCCGCTTCAGACGGACGCTTGTCTGGGTGAGATAGACAACCCAGCCTTGTCCCCGGCTGCATCCTCAGTCGTCATTGCAACTTGCCCTAAAAGCCTGTAGCACTACAATGACTGTATGCCTGCTAGGACTCATGAGGCAACGGTCGGCGATCTGACCGACGCTGTCCTGACCGCGAGCCGCGTGCTCGTGGGCGTAGCGGCCCGATCACTCGCGGACCACGAGAACGAGGTCTCTCTCCAGCAGTACCGAGCGCTGGTTGTTCTCGCGTCACGTGGGGCTCAGCGTCCCGTGGACCTGGCAGAGGCGCTCGGCGTCGACCCGTCGACGGCGACGAGGCTTTGTGATCGGCTTGTGTCGAAGCGCCTGATCTCGCGGCGTCGACAGGGCAGCGATCGGCGCGAGGTGCGCCTGGACCTGAGCGATCTCGGCCGAGGCCTGGTGCAGCGGGTGACCGAGCGCCGACGTCGTGAGATCCGGCGCATACTCGATGCGGTCCCGCGCTCGGAGCGCGAAGACCTGGTGCGCGCGTTTCGGACATTCGGAAACGCAGCCGGAGAGGTGCCTGAGAACCAGTGGCCTCGCAGCTGGGAGCTCTAGGAGTTGGAAGAGCGCAGATCGGGTGACAACCCCGAAGCCGACCTACGCACGGCCCGGGAGACGAGCGAAGCGAGGCTCCACGGTTCGAAGAAGATTGCCGAATCTGAGCTGACAGCAGTCAGGGGCGTCTCTTCCCACGTCGCAATCCGTGCTGGTTCTGCCTGGCTCAGAGCGTCGCGCCTCGGGCTCGTGGTGATGGCCCTCGTCGTCGGGACGGTCGCAGGGTTCGGGGCGGTCGGCTTTCGGTGGCTGATCTTCGCGTTCACGTGGCTTGCGACCGGCCACGAGCAGTTCGGCCAGCAGGGTCGAGTCGCGAGCCTCCACCTTCCGTGGCTTGGCATCTGGTTCCTGTTGCTCATCCCGGCGGTTGGCGGCCTCATCTACGGACCGCTCATCCAGCGCTACGCCAAGGAAGCGCGTGGCCACGGTGTGCCCGAGGTCATGCTCGCGGTCTCGGAGAACGGCGGGCGCATCCGCCCGCCCGTGACATTGGTCAAGGCCGTCGCCTCGGCCCTTTGCATCGGGGTCGGCGGCTCGGTGGGACGTGAGGGCCCGATCGTCCAGATCGGATCGGCATTCGCCTCGACGATGGGCCAGTTCGTGCGGATGTCCGAGAGCAGGCTTCGTGTGATCGTCGCCTGCGGCGCTGCAGGGGGGATCGCTGCCACGTTCAACGCCCCGATAACGGGGCTCTTCTTCGGCTTCGAGATCATCCTTCGTGACTTCTCCCTAGATGCGCTCTTCGCCACGATCCTCTCCGCGGTCGCGGCGGATCTCGTGAGCCGGGCCTTCTTCGGCTCGGCACCGTTCTTCGCCAGTATCCCCCACGACCTCCTCGTGAGACACGACTACACGTACTTGCTCGTCGCCGTCCTCGGTCTCGCTGCAGGCCTCGTCGGCTACGGGTTCAAGACCTTCTTGTACAAGCTCGAGGATGTCGTAGACAGAATCTGGAAGGGACGCCCCGAGTGGGCGCGGCCGGCCGTAGGAGGACTCGCACTCGGAGGGCTGCTTCTCGCCCTGCCACAGATGTACGGAGTCGGCTACCCCGTGATGAACAAGGCGATTTCCGGACACACAGTGCTTTGGTTGTTGGTCATCTTGATGCTCGCGAAGATCCTCGCCGCGAGCCTCACCCTCTCCATAGGCGGTTCCGGAGGCGTCTTCGCCCCGTCACTCTTCACCGGAGCCATGGGAGGCATGGCTTTCGGGGTGATCGTCCAGCATCTCTTCGGCCCGATCGTGAGCTCGCCTGCCATCTTCGGCGTCGTGGCCATGGGCGGCGTCTTCGGTGCCACGGCTCAAGCGCCGCTCACCGCCATCGCAAGCGTCGTCGAGATGACTGGCAACTTCACCCTCATCTTGCCCGTCATGCTCGCCGTGGGCATTGCGACCGCGCTCTCGAAGAGGCTCAGCTACGGAAGCATCTACACCACCAAGCTCTTGCGACGCGGCATCGACATCGAGCGCCCGAAGCCCGGCAACGTGCTGCAGATGTTGACGGTCTCAGACGTGATGCTGCCTGTCCCATCGGGCAACGGGTCTGAGCGGTTCCTCCCACATGAAGGAATTCGCCTCCCGGGTAGTGCGCCAGACATCGAGACCTTGGCGAGGGTGGCGGGCCCGGTCACCGAGAAGCGCCAACCTCAGGTTCTGTTTTCCGACGAGACGGTCGACCAGGCCCTTCGACAGCTCGTCCTATACGGACGCTCGGGACTTCCTGTCCTCTCCCCAGACGGAGAGCACCTAAGGGGCTGGATCACCCGACAGAACGTGCTTCGGGTGCTGGCCGACCGCGTCGGCGCCTCAACCGCCGAAGCCGAGCAAGGGAGACTCGCCTCTGAGTTCTCGGAAAAAGACGCCGAGTCGCGCCTGCATGTGCCTCGCACTCCTCTCGACGGCTACGAGATCGTGGAGATCGCGATCAGAGCGGACTCTCCCGCGCGGGGCCGTCGCTTGGGAGAGATCCCGTGGCCTTCCGGCTCGCTCGTGGTCGCGGTGACAGAAAGGCGCGAGCTCATCTCGCCCCGAAGCGACGTCGTCCTTCATGCCGGAGAGCGAGTAGTGCTGCTTTTGCCCGTCGGTGACGTCGAGGCCAATGGGCAACGGGATGCAACTAGTCGGGGACGCTGAGTCGGTCATGGCACTCCTGCGTCATCGGATCGAGATGGCGCTCGGCATCGATCGTCTGGGCAGTCACAGAGCGGTCCAGATTTGGCCCGAGGTTCTAGGCATCATCTCGAGGGTTGTCTTGATCCCTTGGACTCCCGGTTCTAAGCCGACCACGTTGCTGGGGCGAGTGGAGTCACGACGATGACTGCGGCCATCGAGACCTTCGATCTCACGAAGGCCTACGGGATGACCCGCGCTCTTGTGGATCTCGGCCTTCGCGTCGAGGCGAACCAGTGCTTCGGCTTCCTCGGCCCTAACGGGGCAGGCAAGACCACGACCATACGGCTGCTCCTCGCCCTGCACCGGCCGACGAGCGGACGTGCCGTAGTTCTCGGTCTCGACTCTCAGCGTGACAGCGTCGAGATCCACCGACGGATCGGCTACCTGCCGGGGGACTTGGCCCTCTACCCCCGAATGACCGGACAGCAGCACGTCGAGTGGTTCGCCCGCGCGAGGGGGAAGCACGACCCTGCGCTCGCCAGTGAGCTCATCGAGCGTTTCGCGGTGGTCCTAGACAGGCCGACGAAGGAGTTGTCGACCGGAAACCGCCAGAAGATAGGCCTCGTGCTCGCGTTCATGCACCGACCTGAGCTTCTCGTCCTCGACGAGCCGACGTCGGGCCTGGACCCCCTCATGCAGGACGAGTTCGAACGACTGGTGCGCGAGACCGTCGCAGACGGACGGACCGTCTTCCTTTCCTCGCACGAGCTGGACGAGGTGCAGCGCCTCGCGGACCGGGTGGCCATCATCCGTTCAGGCAAGCTCGTGATCACCGACACGGTCGAGAGCCTCCGAAAAAGCGCTCCGCAGAAGGTGGAAGCCCGCTTTCCCGAGCCCCTCGACCCGACGCTCTTCGCCGGCATCGAGGGGACGTCGGTCACGGCCTGCGAGGGGAATCGAATCGCATTGGAGGTGACCGGTGCGATCGGACCGGTGCTTAAGGTGATCGCCGAGCACGATCCGGTCGACGTCGTCTCTCGCCCTGTCGACCTGGACGAGCTGTTCCTCGACTTCTACCGTGGTGAATCGAAACCGGAGTCCGTACATGCGCGCTGACATCACACGCATCGATGTCTCGGCCCGAATGCGGAGCCTGATCGGGTATTCGCTCGGCCTTGTCCTGTACGCCCTCGTAGTAGTCGCCCTCTATCCCGCGTTCGAACATTCGACGTCCTTGGACAAGCTCGTCCACAACGACTCGACCGCCGCCGCGCTGTTCGGGATCACGGGGAAGATCTCCTCGTCGGGGGGATGGCTAAACGCAAACATCTACGCGAACTTCTTCCCATTGGTCATGTTGCTCCTGACCATCGGGTACGGCGCTGCCGCCCTGGCCGGACAGGACGAGAACGGCACGCTTTGTCTCCTTGCGGCGCTCCCGATGCGTCGAAGAACGATCGTCTTTCAGAAGGTGTGGGCGATGACGGTGCAGGCGGTCGTCTTAGCGGTCGGGGTAGCCATATGCGTGTTCATAGGCCGCTCCTTCGACTTGACTGTCACCCTCGGCAATGTGGTGTCGGTTTCCGCTGCCGTCTGTTTGCTGGGATTGGACTTCGGCCTCATAACGCTTGCACTTGGCGCGTTCACTGGTAGGCGCGGCACGGCCTTAGGTGTGGGCTCCGGGCTTGCAGCCGCCTCCTATCTTGTGAGCTCACTTGCTCCGGTGGCCTCATGGATCCGCCCCGGAAGATTCGTTTCGCTCTTCTACTGGGCTGTCGGAAACGACCAGATCAGCTCAGGCGTGAGTCTCGGGGATTACTCTGTGTTGGTCGCGGTCGCGCTGTGCGCTGTATATGCAACGGTGATCGGCTTCCGGCGGCTGGATGTTCACTAGGGCGAGCGCTGATCATGAGACAGGACTGAGCATGATCCGCGTGGGCTTCAAGACGTTGCCCGACGATGTGGGATCCGGAAACCCGTGGGATTGACGCGCGCCCAAGCCAAGCGCTTCTACGACCGACTGGGTCGCGGGCAGGATCTTCAGGCCTTCTACGAGGACCGAGCCATCAAGGACCTCCTTGCGCATGGTTCGTTCGCCACCGCCAGCTCGGTCTTCGAGCTCGGTTGCGGGACCGGTCGCCTGGCAGAGACCTTGCTCGAGCATCACCTGCCGCCGGACGCCACCTATGTCGGGGTCGACATCAGCGACACGATGATTAATCTCAGCAGGGCCCGCTTGCTGAGATTCGGAAGTCGCGCACAGATCCTGAAGGTTGACGGCGTGCCACTTCCGGGAGGTGACGGTGGCTTCGATCGATTCGTCTCGACCTACGTGTTCGACCTGCTCAGCGCCGTGGATGCCGAGGCAACCCTCACAGAGGCCCGCCGTCTCCTCGGCTCCGGTGGACTTTTGTGCCTGGTGAGCCTCACAGCGGGACGCAGCCTGCCGACGTGGCTCGTCTCCTCTACCTGGACGGCCCTCTGGTCTTTAGCGCCCTGGGCGGTCGGAGGTTGTCGACCGATCGATCTGACGCAGCTGCTCGAAGGATGGCGAATCGTGCACCGCTCTTTTGTCAGAGCTTGGGGCCTCACGTCCGAAGTCGTGATTGCCGCAGTTGATGCCGTTGCTAGATACCCGGTTGAGCAAGGAGCGCATGGCCATGTCGCAGCGTTGGCATGAGATGAGAAGGCAGATAGGGAGCGCTGTTGCTGCGAGGAAGGGGCCTCTCGCAAGTGTCTGCGGCCTGGTTGTGCCTCTTGGAGTCTCCGCTGGGCTTGTGCCTGCTCGTGAATCCCTTGCGAGCACAGCTGCAGCCCTCATCCTGGTTGCCTTCATATCTGCTATTGCCATCTTGGGGATCCGGCTCGCAGGCATTCTTGCCTCGGCGTCGTCGGGCCTCTGGTTCGATTTCTTCCTGACGCGCCCCTACGAACGGTTCGCCATCAGTCACCGAGCTGACCTCGAGACGACGGTCAGCTTGTTCGCGGTCGGGCTCATCGTGACCGAGCTCGCAGCCCGCGGGCGCCATTATCGGCGAGTCGCGACTGAGGAGTCCGACTACTTGACCACCCTTCACGACTTGGGGGAGATGGTTGGACGAGGAACTCCAGCTGCCCAAGTGCTCGAGCGCGCTTCAGAAGCCTTGATGGACCTGCTTCATCTACGCGGGTGCCGGTATGAGCCAGACGCGCCGGGACCGTACCCGACGATTCTCCTGTCGCAGGGTGAAGTCGTTCACGGCCGCTTCCACTGGCCGGTTTCGACGATGGGCCTACCTGGTGCAGAGGTCGATTTGCCCGTCGAATATGGAGGGCGGTCGCTCGGTCGATTCGTGTTAGTGCCAACCCCAGGATGGGCAGTGCGGCGCGAGAGGTTAATCGTGGCTCTGGCCATTGCAAGCCAAGCAGGAGCGGCCCTTGCAACTCGGGCACGCACAGCCTGACGGATCCGTACTGTCGCCCAATTCTTCGAATAGGTCCTCTGTGGGGATCTAAAAGGGCATGCTCGGACTCGTCTTCGGCGGAGTCAGCGCCGGAAGGCGATCCTTTCAACGACGGCGGCACCGATCGTACTGACAACCGCAACGACGACCACGGCGCCAAGGAATCCCAAGTGAGTTG
>DAIQQK010000121.1:0-9656 GCA_036786835.1 Acidimicrobiales bacterium
GTCCCATGCGGGCCATCAAGTCCTTGGTGGATGTCCCGGGAACAGCGGCGGCAAGGGTGTTGCCTGTGTGCCGAAGGTCGTGGAAGTGCAAGTCAGTCCGACCCACTGCGATGCGAGCCTTGTTCCAGGCGGTTTGGAGTACAGCCGGGCGGACCAATCCACCCTTCATTCCCGTGAAGACATAGGCGTCAGGTTCAGGGCTAACCCAGGCTTCGAGATGGGCAACTACATCAGGGAGGATGTGTGGAGGTATCGCTATTTGGCGTCTTCCAGCATCGGTCTTGGGATTCCCTATCTCGAAGGTGCCGTCCTCGAAGTAAGCGACCGCCTTGTTGATCTGTACCCGGTCATGAAGGAGGTCGAAGTCAGATCGTTGTAACGCCAGTAGTTCTCCTCGACGGGCAGTACACCAAGCGGCCAAGAGTATGAGCAACCGAAATCTGAGGGGCATGGCGTCGGCGAGGGCTTCAACCTCAGCAATGGTGGCCACTGGTCGCTCGGGAGCCTTCTCGACACCAGCTCCGTCGATTCGACAGGGGTTCTTGACAACCAACTCGTCTGCGACCGCTGTATTGAACATGGCCCGCAACAGTCTGTACGCCTTGGCCACAGTTGAGGCACCGGTACCTTGCTTCAGTAATCTCGCGCGCCAAGTACGGACACGAGCAGTAGTCAGCCGACTTAGTTCCACCTCGCCAAGGGTCGGGAGAATCTGGCGATCGAGCAGTCCCTCGTAGAGTTCGATAGTTCTGAGTCGGAGATCGGGGCGATGTGCAAGCCAGTCCTCGGAGTAACTCTTCAGCGTGATCCGCCCGGCTGAAGGGTCGACCCACGCTCCGCGAGCCTGGTCGGTCTCCTGTTCAGCCAGCCAACGCTCTGCGTCGACTCTCGTGGCAAAGGTCTGTGGCGCCGGCACCAGTCGGCCTAGCCGTGTTGGGTCCGGCACGCGCGCCTGCCACCGACCTGATGGCAGCTCCCGAACACGGCCCCAGCGCATGCGGCGCGCCGGACGGCCCCGTCGTTTAATGCGTTGGCTCTTCTGTGTCACCAGCCCTCCCGGGGGTCCCAAAGTTTCCAAGCCCGTAGTGCAGCATAAGGATCAGGTGTTGCAGACAAGGTTGGTGACGGTCTTGGAATGCTGTGGCACCTTATGGCGTGTCACGGCGGGAACTCTGGGAGACATATTGCGGCGCATCAGGCGACACTCCCACGCCAAGGGCATGGCCCGATTCACGAGTTTGCGCGCTACGGCACGATACGGCTCGGAGACCAGGTAGGGTCGCATCCATGGATCCCGCGACAGGTGTCGGCACGTACCAGTGGTGCGCCGACTGCTGCGAGTTCTTTCAGGTCAGCTCGGCTGAAAGCGCCTGTCATGCTGACCATCTCCTGCCTTTCGATGAAGAGTTCGTCGGCGATCCAAATGACCCAGACGCAGTGCTGGCGTGGGGTCACGCCCTGAAGGCTCGCCTGGAGGCTGCCTCCCGAGAGCTCTACTGCTGTCCTCAGAAGCTTCGAGCGATTGCCCGAATGTTCTTCAACGAGGGCAGGAATCTCAGTCGGCTCTTGATGATCGCATCACTAACGCCAGATCTCCCGCCACCGCTGGCGAGAATGGCGCTGACTACACTCGTTGGTCACGACTTCGGACCACCAGGCGGGCTTGTAACTTCCAAACCTGCAGCTCCACATGCTCCTCCCTCCGCTGCCGTCGCGCCTCTTGAGAGGTGGACGGCGGCGGTTGCCGTCGGTTAGTTCGGCCCACCGGCTTTAGCACCCGTCGTCGCTTCTGGGCGCGACCTCCTTCCTGTTTTTACCCGTTTTGGGCCGGGCACAGGAGGTTCCACAGTGGTCACGAAGAGTCGGGCGCTTGAACCGCCCATCGACAGCGAGTACTTCACCGTCGCCGAAACCGGCGTCTACGCGCGTCACGGCGAGCGCACAGTCTGGCGATGGATCCAAAATGGCGAGTTGCCTTTTCACCGCGTCGCTGGTGGTCGGCGCATCCTCATCGCACGCGCCGACATTGACCGGCTCATCGAAGAGGGACGCGTCGAGCCACGAACCAAGGCACCCTGGGGTCGCACGCAAGCGACATCCGGTGGTGGCTCAACGAAGTCGAGGCAACCGGCGGCTAACTCGGAGTCGGACGAGAACTCGGGAGAGAACCCCGGGGACGATCCCAACTCCAATAAGTATCTCGGCGGCGAGCAGTGAGCCGCCGCGACGGGCGAGCAGGGGACGCCGCAAACCCTCATTCACCACCACGCAGTGATTCGGTGGCAGCGGATCTCGGAGCTCTGCGGGAAGCTGTTCGTGAGGGCCACGCGCTGCTGAAGGACCTGCGCCAGACGACGCGGGAGATCGAGGAAACAGTCCAGCGGGCGCCTCACCGTATGGATCGAGCGCTGGACGCAAAGGCTGCCGAGATCATGGCAGAGAAGACGGCGGAATGGGAACTTCGGATCCAAAAGGCGGAGGCGCATGTCGAAGCGCAAGACATAATAGGGAGCCTTGAACTAATGGGGAGGCCTTCAAGCGACGAACTCGAAGAGCGGATCAAGACCCTGGAAGAAGCTGTCGGCGAGTTAGGCAGGGCCTTGCTGAGATCCAGCGGCTTAAAGTAGGACGAAACTCCATCCGTGCGAGTAGTCCTCGCTTGGCTGAGCGCGTCGCTCCGCTGACTTCTACCTCGACGTAGAGACGGTGAGGCGCCTGTCCAGGGGACGTCAAACCGCCGTGGGCGATCAGTCTCCGTTGATGATCGCCTTCTTGATGTCGATCAGCCCTTGCCGCACGGTCTCCCACAGCTCGCCAGGGACCCGGTCGACCCTGGGACGCAAACCCAGCGACTCAAGCAGCGCGTCGGCCCTTTCCTCGAACTCCTCAACTTGCTCATGGCTGAGATCCTTGAGCGAGACTGAGGTCGTACCGCCTTCGTCAGTTGCGGATGGGAACGCCCAACCTTGGGAGAACTCATGGCTGTGATGCCCGGGCACCCACAGCCGCGGAACGAGCCGTTCGATGGCTTCGGAGGGGGACATGGGTTCTGTCGATCTCGGCGGTGCAATGCCGCCGTGAGGGGCGTCGCTGATGATGAAGACGGTGTCGTCGATAGAACGGTACGTGTATGAGTTGAAGTGTTTGGAATACCGACGCCCATTCATTCGGTTGAACAGCCCGTCGTCATACTCGACTTCGGCGACATGAACGACGTCCAGTCCGTTGATGCGTATGCGGACCTTGTTGAGGTGATCCTCCACTTCTTTGGGAGCGCACTTCCTCTCGCTTAGCGATTCGCATAGCTTGTCGCGTGTTTGTACAGTCCAGTGCCCGATGTGAAAGTTCTTGAGCTTCCAGGGGCAAATGGACTGCCAGTGGTCGAAGAGATCGGTGTAGATGGGGATCCCTGACGAAGTCTTCTCGACCTTGTCGGGATCGTGGTTGGCTAGGGACGCTGCGATAGCGTCTCGACGCAGTTGTCGCGCGATGTGCGGCCAAGGCCAGTCGAGTGCTTCGCAGTATTTGGAAAAGTGCCTTCGTATGCTGTCCTCGGGTAGCTCTTGTGCCGACAAGGTGCCGAGGATCTCCCACAGCTCGGACACAAAGTCCGTTAGGGGATCGCCCTTCTTGGGCGGTGAGCTGTCCTCGAAGGGTGTGTACCAGGTGACGCTCGTCTGTGACATAATGAAGCCGACTCCTTCTTTACTGGAGGGTTAAGAGTGTGAGAGAGCGTCGCCTGGCCGGGCGGCGCTCTCGTTTATTTCAGGTCTCCTTGAGATTGTTCTTCTGCGTTGTGAGCAAGCAGGCTGCCGACGTATTCGGCGAGAGCGGCGACCGGCACGCGAAGGGATCCATCGATCCGCACGGACGGAAGCACACCGTGCGCGATCAACTCGTACGACTTCGTTCGACCAAGCGACAAAGCCTCGGCGACCTCGCTCACTCGCAGCAACAGCTTGGGCATTGACTCCCGCTCCTCTTCGCTGTGTTCACTAATGACCATGGCGTTCAGTAGTGTCCCATCGATCCACGGGGGCCGGGGGGACTGGTCAGGATGTTGGCGTGCGGTGTGGCAGACGCACGAGGTGAGTTTACGTCGAGGTGTGCAGCATCCTGATACGGCTAACGCCGGACCCTGGTTTTAAAAATGGGGCCTAACGGCTTACCCATGGTGTCGGCCCCTAACGTCCTACCCAATGCGACTAACGGCCAGCCCTATATAGGTGTTAAAGGGCCAGGCGTTAGCCCATGGGCCAGCCATTAGAGCGCATGGGTACGGCCTTAGCCATGGGCCAGCCATTAGGAGTAACGCAGGGCCGGTCCCGGCGACACAGTTGTTACCCCTTAAGTCACTCCAACGGCACCCTGTCGGTATCGACACATATTCGGACAGGTCGTTACGCGCCATGATCCCCCGTAGCTGCACATTTGCCCACTTCATGGATCGGGCCAACGGGAGGGCGTCGAGAGATTAAGGGAGTGCGCCGTTGAGCGGTTTCATCTCCGAGTGCTTCTCGAAGAGCCTGTCGGCGAGGGACGAGGGGACAGACTGCAGTACGGCGAGTGAGCGAAGCGAGCGATGCCGTCGGGGGGTGTGGGGGTCCCCCCCCACATAGTGGCGCCGAAGGCGCTGAGCGCGGCGCAGCCGCTCTGTTGTGGCGTGTCCCTCTCCCCTTGGCGAGCGCTTGGCCTTGAAGAGGGGCATAACGCGCCTCGACCCCCTGACGGGGGCCGAGGTCTTGGCGTGTCCCTCTCCCCTCGGAGTCGCGAAGGCCCGTCAGGAAGGGGAAGGTCATGGTACACCCGCGCGGGTGGCCAGCGACGCGGCGGGTCTCCCGGTTCAGGGTCGATAATGCTCGCGAGGGCGTGAAAGAAGCTTGGCCGTCTCGTTAGTCGAAGTACCTCTGAGGACGTGAGGCTCGATCCACGCGGTTCGATCTGAACAGATAGAGGCCCCGAGGCGTACACTAAATACAAAGGCCTAACAACCAGGCTGGACAGTGAGGCGACCAGGTGCTCTCACTACTGCAACAGGCGCAGCTAGGCGGAGAAGATTGGTTCTTCGCGCTCGTCGAGCACTCGTCGGATCTCATAGTCGTGATCGACGCCGAAGGGGCCGTCAACTACGCGAACCCCGCTGCTTCTTTGATGTTCGGCGTCCCCTTAGAGGAGGTAATCGGAAGGCCTGCCTTTCACTTCGTACATCCCCATGACCTCGACCAGATGGTGACCCGGTTCGCCGGGTTCGTCCGCTCAACCGGGTCATCTGAGATTGAGACCGTACGGTTCGTGTCTGCGAGCGGCGCGATCCGCGTCCTCGAAACCGTCGTCACCAACTGCCTCGACAACGACGCCATCTCTGGAATCGTCATCAACGGACGCGACGTGACCGAACGCAACGAGTACATGACGACGCTGGAGGAGAGCTTCGACTCGATAACGCTCGCCGTAGCAAACATGGTCGAGCTTCGAGACCCTTACACGGCTGGCCATCAGCGTCAGGTCGCTCACATCGCAGGAGCCATCGCCCGTGAACTCTTCCTACCCGAAGGCGACGTCAAGGGAATCGAAGTGGCGTCGACCATCCATGACATCGGAAAGATCGCAGTCCCCTCTGAGATCCTCAATCGGCCCGGCAAGCTCAGTTCTGCCGAGTTCGAGATCATCAAAGCGCACTCTCAGACTGGCCGTGACATCGTTGCCGACGTTCCGTTTCCTTGGCCGGTGGGCGAAATGATCCTGCAACATCACGAACGCATGAATGGATCTGGCTACCCCAGAGGTCTGAAGGGGAGTTCCATCCTCATGGGTTCGCGCATCCTCGCCGTCGCTGATGTGGTCTCGGCGATGTCGGAGCACCGCCCCTACCGCCCTGCTCCCGGCCTTGTAGCCGCACTGGACGAAGTCGAGGCGAACCGAGGCGAGCTATTTGATGCCGAAGCCGTCGATGCCTGCCTTCGCCTGTTTCGTGAAAGACAACTCCCGCTGACGCCGTGATGTCAGGCGAACGAGGGTTGCTCTAAAGGACAGCTCACGGTTCTGCGGTCACGAACGGTACGTGCAAGAAGGCGAACTGATGGCGCCGCCCCGCAGCGAGTTCCGGATCCGCTAAGGAGGTCGAAGGAGAACGTGCCGAGGGTCTGAAGGTCGACCCTTGTTTGAATAATCTATCTATACGCGAAGCGTAGCTAACGCTAGGGTGAACACGCGCGGTGAAGAAGACATAGGACGCGCGACACGCGAACCTGCTACCTACTCCGCGCGGACCCAGCGACACCCGACCCATTACAAATGGAGTGTGAACCGTTGGATCTCCACTCTGGCCCCGTCAAAGTGCCTCTGGTCGAGGCTCGATCCGCAGTGCCCCGGAGGGGCAACGCCCGACTTGTGCGACGACATCATCGGCGGACGCGCCGTCGGGTTCGATCCAAGGCTTCCGATCCGTATCGAACACCTGGGGAAGACCCTTTACGCACTTCCCCGAGTGTTCGCAGACGTCAGGGTCGAAGCTGACGGTCACATCACCACCCACGTACGACTTCCTTGCCATGACCCCTCCTAATCGACGTTCGATCTCCGTCCATACTTCCTCGCTCTGAGGTGTCAGTCCACGGGGAGCTGCCCAACGCCGCTCCGCTTCACGGCTCGATGAAGGGGTTGGGAAGCCGTGGGACCGTGGAGGCAATGTTCGAGCGCCTCTGGTCTCGGTCTCCGGCTGGGGAGATCACGACTCCTAGTCAGCCTCAGTGTTCTCGACGTCGACGATTGAGGTTCGCGGTATTCGTAGTCGCGGTTGTTTCGGCTATCGGGTACGCAGACGGCGCTGTGTGGTCGAGCAGTTGGGGGATCCTTGGAGCGCTCGTCGGAATGGTTCTTTCGGCACTAGCCATAGTGCTGATTTCCCATTGGGAGGAGTCGGCGCCCCCCACTTATCGGCGGGGCAGATCGTGATGGTTCGTGGCAGGTTCTGGAACGGTGTGACGTGTGGCACACCAACTCTTAGTGACCGGCTTGGCCTTCAACGCTCCGAGCGATCCGATCAGCCATCTCGACGTACTTGCTGTCACGGCTGCTGACGAAGACTCTCATGTTGGGGATATTTACCCGCCCGCCGCGAAACGACCCGACTGTGGGACCAAGCACAGTCTGGCGGGGCAGACGAGCGACGACTGTTCTCGGCATTACGCCATAGCGGGGTCGCCTCATTACGACCACAGCCCTATCGGTAATTACGAGTACCAACCCCTTGTTCCACAAGGTGAGGAAGACAAGGCCACTGGTGTATGGGAGACATCCGATATCGGGGTTGAACCCGGATTGCGCCGGAATAATGATCTGCATCGTTTCTCCGGGCTCAAGCAGCTCGTCGACTCGCGCCCGCCGCCGTTCTCGCTGCCGTTCTCGACGCTCCGTATTCGCCATACATTCACCATAGCCATCGGTGGACAGGGGGCGTCCCGGGAGGTAGCGCGCCGTAATGACGGTTCGGCGGGCGGTGTTATTTCAACCCTGAGCACACGACCAACCTGATGCTTTTGGCATTCGCTACGGTAGACAGCACAGGAGGGAGCCGACCGTGAGCGATGAAGAGCCGTCTGACGAGGAGCAAGGGAGCCAACCGCGTAACCCATACGGGTTCTCACGCGGAGGCATGGGAATGGGAACGCCACTCGCTGAACCCAACGAGTCCACTCCCCTGGAGGAGGGTGATGACGACTCCATTCCTGTGCCGGTTCTCTGGGCCATGAAAGATCGCCGCCACCACTTTCTGGCAGAGCATGTCGACTCAGAGGCCATTCGAGCTTGCCTGGGCATGGGCGACAGCCGAATCTACGCCATTGACGATGGCGACGCGCACTGCATGATTGGCCGACAAGTTGGATCAAGCCCTGACGGGATCACCTATTGCTTGGTGGCTCGTATACGGCTCGAAGATTACGGGCTGCTCAATAACGGGGCGGTCCCTCTCGACGATGCATTTGCCGATGCCCATGACATAGAGCTTTGCGGGGTATACGAAGCTGAGGGAACTGTGTCCAACGTGTTTCCCGTTCAGCATTTCCGGCATGGGCGTGACGTCCCAATCGAATATCTGCCCCCGAGCCCGATGATTGCGTTTTCGGAGGGTGATTCCTCTAATCCCTGACCTGATGCGGACGAGCAGGGAGCACCTCGAAGCTTTCTGGAGTCAGGCTGGAACCGTGGAGTTCTCAGGAGCCACCATGGAATCCATCGAGGTCTTGGACGAGCTTGACCACCTGACGATCAAGCAGGTTGGTCACGATCTGTAGGCTTCTTCGACGAGGGCATGAGCGAGCAGTGCGTCCTCGAACCCCGGTGACGCGGCGTCTTGGTGTCTCACGGAGTGGACCCAGGAGCGATCAGCCGGATAGGTGTAGAAGAGGAAGTCCCGGCGATTGATCCCAAGCTTGGAAAAGTGCGTCTCTCGCAGAAGCTCCAGGTCCAAGTTCTCTGCTTGTGAGTCGGGCCGCTGGACGAGGTAGCTGTCCTCCGGTGCCCCGACGATGAAGTCGGTTGTCACCTCGACCGCTCCATTCTCGAAGAACACTTCCAGTCGACGCTCTTCTCTTCCGCGCACACCATTGAATACGGTGAGCAAGGTCCCGACCACGCCCGTCTCGTGTTCGATTGAGAGGGCAGCAACATCTTCAACGTCGTAGCCGAACACGAAGCGCCTTAGCGCGTAAACGCTTCGGACGGGGCCGAAGAGCCAACAGAGAATGTCTGCGGCGTGGATGGAGTGTTCCAACAGAGCCCCACCCCCGGCCTCTGTCAGCTTGGAGCGCCAGGAACTGTGTCCAGGCACGACGTCACCGGTCGGCCAGTACTGGTCGTCACGAAGCGTGTAGCCCATGGGCTCACCCAGTTCCCCCGAGACCACCATTTTGTGAAGCTCGTTCAGAAGAGGGTGGAAGCGGGAGTGAAAGCCCACCTGGGCGGTAAGCCCCGAGGCTGCCACTGCGCTGCACAACTTTTGGACCTCGGAGAAGCTCGGGGCGAGCGGCTTCTCGCAGAAGAGAGGCTTTCCCACCCTGAGCGTCGCCAGGACGAGGTCGTGATGGGTAGAAGTCGGTGAGGTGATCATCACAGCTTCAACGTCAGGGTCCTCGATCACCCGTGCGGGGTCTTCAGTGAGGTAGGAGAAGGGGCAGTTGCGAGCGACGGCGTCACGCGCCTCCTCGGATGGGTCGGCTGCTCCCACTGGAATGATCTCGCCGTCTTCTGCGAGCTTGCGTAGTCCGTCGGCATGGATCTGTCCGATCATGCCGCAGCCCACCAGTCCCAATCGGAGTGGACTCGTCAGCTCACCTCACCGCCTGTCCTCAGCGTTGAAGAGCACCGCCTTCGAGTGCTCTGACTCTGGAGGTTAGTTGTTGGCCCACTAAGGAGATCGCCCGCCAGGCGACTCGCCCCTGTTCATCGAGAAATGGGTCGGAGTCGAATACGGGATGAGCGCATCCCTCACAGGCTTGGACTGGGAACGAGCCAGGTCAAGCGGCGCAACTAGCATGACCACTTGGTCGCGCGATGCGGGTGGGCCAGTCGAGAGAGGAGGATGACGATGGCTGTCAGGGCATACGTGCTGATTCAGGCCGAGGTCGGGAGGGCTGCACAAGTCGCGCAACGGGCGC
>DAIQQK010000270.1:0-2699 GCA_036786835.1 Acidimicrobiales bacterium
TTCCCTCAAGCAACTGCACAATCCGGGTGTTCATGCGACAGCCTCATACGGCCCGATCTCTGTCTCTGCGATCGAGGACCTGTGCGGCATGGAAAGCCCCTTCATCGCGGCGATCTTGACCAAGGGTGTGCAGATAGCAGGGGTGGCGCACCTAGGCAGGCATCCCAACTCCCACCAGCAAAGCGCCTTGGAGTGGCTGTTTCCCGCTTGTGCGAACGAGGCCTGCCCATGTCAGATAGGCCTCGAGGCCGACCATCGGGTCGACTGGTCGAAGACCCACTTCACGGTGTTCGACCTGATGGACAAGCTGTGTGCCCACGACCACCACCTCAAGACCCGCGAGGGCTGGGCGCTCGTGGAGGGAACGGGCAGGCGTGCCCTCGTCCCTCCCGATGACCCTCGACATCCCCGATACAAACAGAAGGCTTCGTAGAGGCCCGCGCCCACGCCGCCCAATCGGACGGAGCGACGAGGCGCGCCCGCGCTAGCGCCTGGGATCGACACCTGCGGTAGGTTTCGCGGAAGATCTGGATCGAGGAGGCTCTCCGCTGTGACCGACGTCTCAGCACCCGCCATCGACTTGATGAGCGGTGCGTTCTACTCGCAGGACCCGTACCCTTCGTTTGCCTGGATGCGCCGGGAAGCTCCTGCCTACTACGACGAGGCGAACGACATCTGGGGGATCAGTCGATACGAGGACGTGCGTGCCATCGGGCAGGACCCAAAGTCCTTCTCGAGCGCCGGAGGATCGCGTCCGGGAATAGCGCTTCCGTACATGATCGACATGGACGCCCCCGAGCACCGCAGGCGCAGGCGGCTCGTGAACGCAGTCTTCACGCCCGAAGCCGTGAGGGCGCGTGAGGAGCGCATCGCGAGCGTGTGCGACGGCATCATCGACGCGGTGTGCCGATCGGGGGAATGCGACCTCGTATCCGACATCGCTGTCCCGCTCCCGCTCGTGATGATCGCAGACATGCTCGGATTTCCCTCGGACGACTGGGGACGGCTTCTCGACTGGTCCGACACGATGCTCAAGTCCCAAGGTTCCGACGAGCCCGACTCCCTCGAGAAGGCGACCAACGCGTTCGTGGAATGGGACGCTTACGTGCGCGGGCACATCGAGGACCGCCGCCGTACCGGGACGACCGACGACCTGCTCGGGATGCTCACTTCGGGCGCCGGCGACGGTGAACCCCTCGACGAGTCGTCGCTCGTTCACGAGGGCCTCCTGATACTGATCGGCGGGGACGAGACGACCCGGCACGTGATCAGCGGCGGCATGGAAGCGCTGTTGAGGCGACCGGACCAGTTCGCAGCCCTGGGAGAGGACAGGACACTGCTCAAAGGAGCGGTCGAGGAGATGCTCAGGTGGGTGTCGCCCATCAAGAACATGAACCGCACGGCGACCGACGACATAGAGCTGCACGGCCGTACGATCCGTAAAGGGGACCGAGTCCTGCTTCTCTATCCCTCCGCCAACCGTGACGAGAGCGTCTTCGAGGACCCCGAGAGCTTCGACGTACGTCGCGACCCGAACGACCACGTGGCGTTCGGCTTCGGAGCGCATCTTTGCCTCGGACAGCGCCTCGCACGTGCGGAGCTCGTCACCATGGTGGACAAGATCCTCGATCGCCTGCCGGACCTCGCTCTCGCCCCCGGTGCGCAAACACCGCTTCGAGTGTCGAACTTCATCGTGGGCCACGAGTCGTTGCCCGTGACTTTCACCCCCAGCGAGCCGCTTCTCGGGTGACCGAGTTCGATCCAGCGGCGTGGCGTGCTCAGCTGCAGATCGTGCTCAGCTGCAGATCGTGCACGGTGTGGTGAAGCTCGAAGCCGGCGCAAGCGGCAGGTTGACGAACGACGCCGCACCTGCGTGGTCCTGCACCTGGTAGACGCCGCCCAAGAGGTGCGGCAGCTGGGTCAGGCTCGGAACGAGGTGGGGGGTGTCGGAAGTGGAGACCGTCACCCTGAGCCGCCAACCCGCCGGAACCTGAGCGAAGGTCGGGAAAACCTCGATGTCGTATCTCGTGAGACGATCCGGAACCACGGGCTCGCTCGAAGCAGCCGTGTAGGGGTGGTACGGCAGGACCGGTGCACCGTCCGAGCCGATCCAGGTGTCCGCGGGGACGATCTGCCGGAAAGACCCGAGCAGCGCTCCAGAGGTGAGCGGGACGGATTGGCCCGAAGGTGAAACGTCCTCAATCGTTGCGACGAGCTCGGTGTCGGTCGTGGTCGCGGTCGCGAACACTGTCGCGTCGATTGGACCGGCGAGCGTCTCGGCCTGCGAGAACGGGGCGGTTGTGTAGGTGAGCGCGCCCGGTCCGGCACCGAGTGTGGAGTCGTTCTGGTCACAGAGGTCCGGTATGCCGGTCGACTGGCTGACGAGCCCCAGGAACCCCGCGCTCCACTGGTCGGTCTGCACGTCGCATGCGCTAGAGACCCCTGTGAAGGCGACCGGGCTCGAGCCCGCGCTCCGCGTCGGGGCAGCAGGCCTGAGGGAGCCGTCGTTGAGGGACAGCGGAGCAGTGCCGGAGCGCCCCGGGCCGAAGTAGTACTGCGTCGCCGCAGCCTGGGTGGTCGGCCAACGATCGGTGTCGACCCACTTCTTGGCACCGAGCTCGTACAGATGCATCGGAGTGCCTGTGTGAGCGAGTGGCGTGTCCTGACCGAGCAACCACGTGTCGAACCATTCGAGCTCC
>DAIQQK010000122.1:0-9608 GCA_036786835.1 Acidimicrobiales bacterium
AAGGGCGCCCGGAAACGAATGAGCCGACGGGTCGTTGTCGTCTGTCACTCCTTGGCTCGAACCGGACACGAGGTCGAGATAGTTGGGGAGCGACGGATGACCGTACGCGTAGCTGTTGGTGGCGAGCCCGTAACTCGCTGCCAGCGAGTTCGTGTACGGCTGAGACGACTCGCCGATCACCTCGGAGTAGCTCTTGTTCTCCATCATCACCACCATCACATGGGGTGAGGCGCCCTTGGGCTGGGCCCCAGGCGCGGTCGAGGAGGGCTGCGTGTTCGCAACAGTGGTCGACGGCTCCAGAGAAGTGCTCACGGTCCCAGCGCTGCAGGCGCTCAACACCAACGTCAGAGCGGTCAATCCCGCGGTCCTCGGGATCGCCCGCACTTCGTGAGTAAAGCACCCGCCCAGACCTGGCAGGTCGCGCTTTGGGGGGTTTCAGATGACGAGTTCGTCTAGACCAGGCGCTAGGAAGAGGGATCGTGCGCAGAGCCGAGACCCTCGAGACCACCGCGTCGGCGCTCAGAGGTGCCGGGTGCGTCGCGGCAGAAGAGGAAGCCGTGGCTCTGTTCGATCTGGCGGGGGGAGACGTCTACGAGTTACGGGAGCTGGTCGCCAGACGGTGCTCCGGAGAGCCGCTTGCCTGGATCACCGGGTCGGTCCGGTTTTGCGGGGAGACAGTCCTCGTCAACGCCGGCGTCTACGTGCCACGTTGGCAAAGCGAGCACTTGGCGAGTGCAGCGCTCTCGAGGCTTCCCGAACGTGGGATCGCGGTCGATCTTTGCACCGGGGCCGGCCCGATTGCGCTGGTGCTCGCACGCCGAAAGCCCACGGCCAGGGTGATGGCGACCGAGATCGACCCACTGGCAGCGCAGTGCGCGAGGGACAACGGTGTCGAGGTGTTCGAGGGTGACATGGGCTCCTCGCTCCCTTCGTTCCTGTGCGGGCGGGTCGACGTCGTGACCGGTGTCGTGCCCTACGTGCCCACGAGCGAGCTACGCCTCTTGCCCCGTGACGTGCTCGAGTACGAGCCTCTGCGGGCCCTCGACGGCGGCGAGGACGGGACCACGTTTCTCGTTCGGGCGGCTGTCGACGCCACGGCCCTTCTGCGATCCGGTGGCTCGCTCCTGCTCGAGCTTGGTGGGGACCAGCGCAGTGCGTTCGAGCCGTGTCTCGCAGAGCTGGGCTATCGAGACGTGGAGACCCTCGTCGACGAGGATGGCGACGAGCGGGGGATCGTCTGTAGGCGTTGAGTCCTGTGCCTCGCCCTATCCGGCTCCGGTTGAGATCGGCACTCCGTGGAAGCAGCCGACGGCGTAGGGATACTCGAGGGTGGCGTCGTAGTGGTAGATCATCTTCTCCACCCCGTCCCAATTCACCTCCGAGGTCCTGCCGTGGCAGACGTCGAGATCGGTGTTCGTGAGCACATGACCGCTTGAGTCGCGTTCGACGTAGATGCCGTAGCCGTCGGCGGCATAGCCGACCAACGTGGAGCTCCCCGTCGCCTGGTCGAGGATGCACGAGGGCACGAAGTGGTGGTGGAGCACCCCGTTCATCTGCGGGTGCTCGTCACAGCTGTCCAGAACCTCGTGGGCTCCGGCGTCCCTCCCCTCGCCGTCCAGAGCGTTGAAGAGCAGCACACCGTCGTCGAGAACTCCGATAGGGCCACCCGAGGTGCACGAAGGAGTCGCGGTGGCGGTCGGGTTCGCAGGGAGGGTCCAGTTGATCGACTGGGGTTCGATCGAATTGGGATTGCGGTCGTAGGCGAATGCTGGGTCACTGCTCGCGATCGGGAAGGTGCCGGTCGTGTGGTCGATGGGCAGGTCGTCGGTCTTGACGATCCTCGACCCGTTCGACACGGTGGCCGAATAGCTCGCCGACGGCCAGCTCACCGTGCCCTGCACCTTCACCTTGGTGAGTGAGTCCCAAGTCTTGGCGCTGGTATCGATCCAGGGCCCCTCCACCTGAGCGCCGCCCGTAGGGGGAAACGAGGTCTGGCAAGAGTCGACGTATCCCACCTTCGGGCTCGTCGACAAGTACCCGTCACCCAAAGGGATCGCGGAAGGATTGACGAGACCGGGTGAGGTGACCGAAGTCGCATAGCCACCGGTCCCCGCAGCGGTGGTCGAGGAGCCGGCACGGCTCGACCGTACCGATGAGCTGGGCCCCGAGCTGGTGGACGTCATGGGCGACCCACACGCCGCGACCAGCATTCCCACGACGAGGAGCGCTCCCACAGCGCACGCGACCTGCGGTCTGGGCATGCGACATCATGGCGCCTCGTAGGACGGGCGGCGCCGGACCGGCCCGTTTCGTTCTCACTCGGCGGTGACCTTCGCCTCTTGCCGCCTGGTCCGCTCCCGGCCATGCTGAGAGATGGGTGGGCGCAGGAGGTGACCCATGCGCGCTGTAGTCGTCTATGAATCGATGTTCGGCAACACCCACGCGATTGCACAAGCCGTCGCCGAAGGCCTCGAGCCGGGTAACGACGTCCAGGTCCTGTCGGTCCGTGACGCTCTCCAGCTACGGATCGAGGACCTCGACCTGGTTGTCGTGGGCGGTCCCACTCACGTGCGGGGCATGTCACGTCAGAGCACCCGACGCGGAGCCCCTGAAATGGTCCGTAAGTCCGACGGCGCACTGATGATGGATCCCGGGGCAAACGGGCCGGGGGTTCGCGAGTGGCTCGCGTCACTGGGTCGCGTCACTGCAAAAGCGGCTGCCTTCGACACTCGCATCAAGGGTCCCGGGGTGGTCATGGGTCGCGCGTCGAGGGGGATCGCACGAGGAATGCGAGGCCACGGATTGCAACTCGTCGCGAAGCCCGAGAGCTTCCTCGTCGATGCGAAGAGCCGGATGATGGAGGGCGAGTTGGATCGTGCCCGGTCGTGGGGGGCTCGGCTTGCCAGAGAGCTCAGTGCAGAGCAACGGAGATCTGCCGCCTAAGACCCAGGCCCTAGGGCTCAGAGGAAGGAGATCGAAGACGAGCCCCGAGGCTCAGGACTCCGGCCTGCGAACCATCACCGGCTCGGAGCGCCCTTCTCGCTTCGACTGGTACATGGCGATGTCCGCCTCGCGCACCAGCTGGTCGGCTTGGGCTCCCGGTGCGTCGGTCCATGCAACCCCGATGCTGGCACGTACTGCGACGCTGCCTCCCGGCAGGTCCATGTGACATCCGAAGGCGCGCGAGGCCAACGATGCGGCGAGGGTTAGCGCATCCGCGGCGCTCGACACCCCGGGGCAGACGACCAGGAATTCGTCACCTCCAAGCCTCCCGACGAGGTCGCCCGAACGCACCGAGCACTGGATCCGCTCAGCCACGCGCATGAGCAGCTCGTCACCGGCCGCGTGCCCCATGACGTCGTTCACGGGCTTCAACCGGTCTATGTCGGCGAAGATCACGGCTGTTCCCGACCCCGGGAGGCTCACTCCGGAGTGCGAGCGGTCGAGCAGCTCTTGCAAGGCAGAGAACGTGGCAACCCTGTTGAAGCAGCCCGTAAGGGGGTCGGTGGCGGCTCGTGCCTCGAGCTCCTGGCGCGACAGGACGTTCACCGTTACGTCGTCGACGCAACCGGTCACTCCCTCTACAGCGCCCGATTCACTTCGAAGTGGCCGCATGCTCACAGTGCAGTGTCGGATGCTCCCGCCGTACTCGGGCAGGACCCGTATCACGACGTCGACAGGAGCGCCCGAGGTGGCGATCCGGACCGCCTCATCGAGACTCGGACGGTCCTCGGGATGGACCGTCGCGAGGTGATCCGAGAGTGTCGATCCCACTCCGGCTCCTGTGATCTCACGAAGACGTCTGTTGGCGAAGAGCAGGTTCGAGTCGAGGTCGACATGGAAAAGGCCGACGGGCACCGTATCGGTGAGCTGGGCCAGGAGTTGCTCACGGGCGCGCAATGCCTCGAGAGCGCTCATCTCGTCGGAGATGTCGACCATCTCGGAGACGACGTGTGGGTGCGCCTTGTCCGTCAAATGGTTCTCGTTGCTCACCTCCATCCACACCCAGGAACCGTCGCGATGCATGTGGCGAAGGCGTACGCGTCGGCTGGTGCCCGGCGAATCGAGCATCTCCATCCAGTTGGCTATGCCGGTCTCGCGGTCCTCCGGGTGGACGAATTCGATTGCTCGGCGTCCTATCAACTCGTCGGGACTCCATCCCAGGATCTCGGCGAGAGCAGGATCCACGGATTCGAACGTGGAGCTCACGTCCTTGATCGCACGTGCAAGGCGAGGCGGCAGAGGAGGGAGACTCGCCGTTTGCACGATCGTGTTGTCTGCTGCATGACCTTCGGCGAAGACAGCGATCATCGCGTCGTAGCGGTTGCGGAGATCCAGGAAGTAGAGGCTCGAGACGAGTTCGGGGTCGCTCAGGAGGCGGACCGGTACGACCGCAGCCCCCTGGACCCTTGCTCGTCCCCAGAGCTTCGCGACCCCCGCACGGTCGGGAGGAACCACCTGCTCGAGGAGCAATTGGCTGTTATCGAGCACCTGGTGCCGGCCGACGGGGACGCCAGGTGGGAATGCGACGACCTTCGGCGAAGATTCCCCGCCGACCGCGAACACCTGGGCCGTCGGGTGCCTTTCCAGCAAGGTGAGCAGGGCGTTCTCGACCGGGTCGATAAGCCGGTCGGAGTCGGCTGCCGCATGGACGGGCTCAGCCGTCGCGGAAAGGCGCCCCATGCAGAGATATGTCGGTATGAACGTCGAGAAACTGAAGTCACGAGACCGGACCCGGCCGGAATCGAGCTTGCGAGTGGCCGAATCGGCTTCGGCGTGCCCAAAACGGGTGGTTGCAGGCGCCACGGCCGGCGACCCAAATCGGTCCTCTACCAAGGTGGGCCCCGGCTTAGACTGCCCCGGTGGCACGGGTGCTTGCGGTCGCCAATCAGAAAGGTGGCGTCGCCAAGACCACCACGGTGCACGCGCTGGGTTGCTCGCTCGCCGAGCTCGGCCGCCGTGTCCTTCTGGTAGATCTCGACCCTCAGGCCTGTCTCACCTACTCGGTCGGTATCGATCCGGACACCCTCGAGCGATCGCTGCACGACGTCTTCGTTCGCAAGATGAAGGTGGCCGACGCCCGGGCACGTGTGGAAGGGATCGAGGGGGTCGACATTCTGCCCGCGACGATCGATCTCGCCGGGTCCGAAGTGCACCTCTTGACTCGCACTGGGCGCGAGCATGTATTGGCGAGAGCCCTCCAGGCCGTGCGCGACGACTACGACGTGATCCTGATCGACTGCCCACCGTCCCTCGGGATCCTCACCATCAACGGGCTCACCGCTGCCGGCGAGGTCCTGATCCCCCTTCAGTGTGAGGCACTCAGCCACCGTGGGGTCGGCCAGTTGCTCGAGACCATCGACGACGTCCGTATGTTCGCGAACGCCGATGTGCGGGTTCTGGGCGTCATAGCCACCATGTACGACGACCGCACTCGTCACGCACGTGCGGTGCTCGAAGACGTGAAAGAACGATACGGAGTGCCGGTACTCGAGCCGCCGGTGCGAAAGTCGATCCGTTTCGCAGAGGCTCCCGCGCGAGGCCGTAGCATCCTCCAGCACGCACCGTCCTCGCCCGGGGCCCAGGCATACCGGGATTTGGCCCGACTGATCGATTCACATGGTTGAGCGCTCGGTGAGCTCTTCTCGCGGAACGCAGAGTACCCGTCGTCATGTCTGATTCTCGCGACCCCCTGGGAAAGAGGGCCCTGTTCTGGGCACCTGCCGAGCGTGTCGAGGACGACCCGCGGCGTCCGCCCGCTCCGAGCGTCCGAGGAAAACATGCGCTGTTCTCCGCTGCAGACTCCGTCGATAACGCATCTGCACGGCAGCCGGAGTTCGCCAGAACCGCAAGAAGCACCCCGGACAGCTTTCGCGACCAGGCCTCGCCTCGACCTGTGCGCGGGCCGGCGCGCATCCTCGGCCCGGTGACCGTCGATTGCTCTGCCTGCGGCTCCCGGACCGACGTGGACCTGTTCGAGTACCTGCTGCTCCACTTGCCCTGGTGGTTGTGGCGGCCGGGACGAGGCTTCACCCGCCTCATGACCTGTCCGGCGTGCCGCAGGCGAACTTGGATCAGCGCCTCGCTCTCAGGACCGCGCTGATCGCGGCTGAGTTCTCGTTCTCGAGGTCATGAGCATGTTCGGGAGCATCGCGACATGGCTCGAGCACTTCCATGGTCCGATCGTCTACCTGATCTGCGGAGCCTTCGTGTTCGGTGAGGCTGCCGTCCTCTTGGGGTTCGTGATTCCCGGTGAGACGGCTGCGGTGGTCGGAGGCGCCCTGGCGTCCCTGCACGATGCCAACGTGTTCGCCATGGTCATCGTAATCGTGGGTTGCGCGATAGCTGGAGATTCGACCGGCTACGAAGTTGGAAAGCATCTAGGCCCGTGGCTCCTCGAGCGCCGCCCACTCAAGAACAGCCCGGGCGTGCACAAAGCGACGCAGATGATCGCCCGCTTTGGGGGACCAGCTGTGTTCCTGGGACGCTGGGTGGCGCTCGCACGCGCGTTGATCCCCGGCATCGCAGGCATGAGCGGGATGCGCTACGTCACGTTCTTGGCCTACAACGCGGCGGGGGGGATTGTCTGGGGGACGACCTTTGTGCTCCTCGGATATGCGCTCGGCAAGAGCTTCGAATCCGTGCTCTCGACTGCAAGCACAGCCGGCTACATAGTCGCAGGCGTCCTCGTGGCTCTCGTGGTCGCGTACGTGGTGTTCCGCAAACTGAGAGAACGTCGGCAGGGACACGGGCTCGGTGACGACGGAATGCGTGGTTGAGTCATCGCCGGGAGATCGCTGGGATGTTCACGGCGATCGACTGCACGGACGAGGCCGGCGCTCCGTTCGATTGGCCTCCGATCACCCAGATCGTGGATCCGAGCAAGGCGACTCCTGCCTGAGCCACCGGAACCGAAAGCTGTCCCACCTTCGTCACCTTGGCTGTCGCCGGATCGAACGACCAGATCGTCGGAACGGTGAGCGTCCTCGGGGGCAACGTCGACGTCGTGTTCGAACGCCCCGAGCCGCGTGAGGGCGAACCTGGCGGGCGGATCACTGCATTTCCACCTATGACGAGTATTCGATCACCGATGGCCACGGCGGATGCCTGGGACAACGGTTCGGGCAGGTGGCCGACGATCTTCGAGCGGTGTGTGGTGAGATCGAGCTCCTGGATCGTGTCGAACGGTGCCGAAGCAACAGATGGCACAATGCCCTCGCCGCCGAACACATAGATCTTCGTCGGAGTCGCGGCTGCGGCTGCAAACCTCACCGGCTGTGCCAGGTTGGCGACCACACCCCATGTGCGTCCGTCGGTAGTGGACAGCACCTGAGGAAGCAGGTTCGAGCCGTCGTCACCACCCACCAGGTAGGTGGTGGGGCCGACCGTCACCGCGGCGGCGTCGGTGCGCGGCTGTGGGAGGGTCCCCACGACGGTCGTCCGCGTGTACGGGAGGTTTGGACCCGGTTGAGGCATCTGCTGCACGGTGGCGACGGCCGAGGGCGAGCTTCCGCCCATGACAACGTCCTGACCGGAAATCAGCGCGCCGGTGGCGTCGGCGAGGGTCGCGCCGAGCTGGCCCACGAGGGCGAGCTTGCCGGACGTGGTGTCGAGGGTGAAGACACCCGAGGCGATCTTGCCGCCGGTCGTCGACCCACCCATGACGACCAGCTGCGTTGCGGTACCGGGCAGCACCACCTCGGCACTCACGGGAGCCGGAAGAGGCTGGGTCGGCGTCGCAACGGTGATGGTGGCCCGCGTCCTCGCACCGCCGGCGACGGTGGTCGAGGGCGACGAGCTTCCCTCCGAGCCTCCGAGCACCTTGACCAGGTAGACGGCGGCCCCGGTGGCGACGAGGACCAACACGATCAAGACCACAGTTCCGCGCCAGCGACGCGCCCGTTTGGTCGCGTGGCGAGCGTCGAAACCCGGCAGTCGTCTCGCCAGCGAGCCCTCGCCCCTCGCGCGCTGAGCGCTCAACTTCGCTCTGCGAGCGAGAAGCGTGCCGGGAGTGTGCCCTCCCGCCGCACACGCTTGTGGTTCTCGAGCAGCACGATGTGCGCCAGGGTCTCGCCCACCGCGGCCCTCTGCATGAAGTCCGCGATCTCGTGCCAGGGGCGCGACCAGCTGAGGCGCACCGAGATATCCCACGCAGTCAACCCGGGGTTCTCCCCGAGTAGCTGTTCGATCTCGGCGAGGCGCGTCGCGTGGTGCACGATGATCTCGTCCAGGCGTCCGCGTAGGTCGGCGAATCGGTACTCGTGGGCAGGCAGAACCTCGTCGACCCCAAGGTTCTGAACCTTCAGCAACGACTCGAGGAACTCGCCGAGCGGGTTCGGGAACTGCTGAGTGTGCACACCGATGTTCGGCGTGATCCGGGGCAGGACGTGATCTCCCGAGAGCAGCAAGCGGTGGCGGTCACTGTAGAAGCAGACATGACCGGGGGAGTGTCCCGGGGTCCACACCGTCTTCAGATCCCAACCCGGTACGTCTGCGGTCGCGCCGTCCTCGAAGAGCACGTCGGGCACAGCCATCGTGACCTGGCCCCTGATCATCATGGAGGCGAAGTTGAGATCCGGGAGCTTGGTGTCGGGCACGCCTGCGTCCTCGAGGAAGACGCGCATGCGAGCCAGCAAGTCGTCGGTCTTGATGTAGCGCGCTTCGAGCATCTCGGCGTCGGCGGGGTGCAGTCCGATCCAGGCGCCGGAGTTCTCCCTCACCCGTCCCGCGAGACCGTAATGATCCGGGTGGATGTGGGTCACCAGGACCGCCCGAACGTCGGAGACCGACCCTCCCGCTTCTTCGAGCCCATCGCTCAGTGCCGCCCAAGCGTCGTCTGTGTTCCATCCGGCATCGATGATCGCGACCCCCCCGCCGGAGAGCTCCAGCGCGTAGACGAGCACGTAGCGCAGCGGGTTGTCGGGTATCGGGACCGGGATCGACCAGAGCCCGGGGCGGACCTGCTCCACGGGGGGCATGACGTGCAGGTCCCATGCTTCTTTCTGCAGCGTTCCCGTCACCACGACCATGGGCTGCACCGTAGGCGCATGGCCAGGCACGAGACCAGTCTTTCGAGCGTTCGGGGTCGACCCCGGACACGAGCCGGAGCGGGAGTACCAGGGCCGTGAACCGGGAATACATGGAGGTGGCAGATCGTTGTTCCTGCAAGTACATGTAATTGTGTACGCAAAGACCTTGGAGGAAGAAATGACCGACACCCAGACCGCAGCTACCGGAGCGTTGACGAGGGAGCACAAGGGCACGCTGGTTCCCACGCCCGGCGTCTACGACATCGACCCCAAGCACACGACGGCGGAGTTCATCGCACGGCACCTCATGATCACAAAGGTGCGAGGGCGCCTCGACGACGTCTCTGGCACCATCCACATCTCCGAGGTGCCCGAAGACTCCTCGGTGGAGGTCAGCATCGGAGCTGCGAGCGTCCACACCGGGGAGGAGCAGCGCGACGCCCACCTACGAAGCGGGGACTTCTTCGACGCAGAGAACCACCCGACATGGACGTTCAAGAGCACAGCGGTCGAGCACGTCGAGGGTGACCAATGGAAGGTCACAGGGGACCTGACCATTCGGGGCACCACGCGCCAGGT
>DAIQQK010000123.1:0-9607 GCA_036786835.1 Acidimicrobiales bacterium
CGTGCCCAGCTGGGAAAATATGGTTGTCAGGATCTTCTTGGTCCGCCACGGTGCCCTCCGGTCGGCTGTTACGAGCCCCTCGGCAGGGGACCGAATAAGCCCCCGCAGCGCACAGCCACCCTGGATAACCCTGGTTGCTACCGAACCTTGCGGGTCGCGGTGGACGCCCGGAGCGAGCCCAAGGTCGCTATGAAGCGGACCAGATCGAGGCAGGAACGAGGAAGGACGGCTCGCCCTTCGATCTCACGGGCCTCGGCGCGTTTCGATCCCGGTCCTCAGGTCGAGGTCGACCCGGATCGACGAGGATCGGTGAAATCGTCAGACGTTGGCGACCTGTGCGAGCCGGTCGACCGCTTCCACGTACTCCTCGACGAGCTGGTACACGACGTCGCGCGTCTTGCGAACCCGTGTGGCGCTTCCGATGCCCTGTCCGCACGGGTTGAACGTCACGTCCTTGGCCTGTTCGGGATACCTCCGCCCGGCGCCGACCGCGTCGATTGCAACCAACATCTGAAGGGGCATGGGAAGCGGGTCGGGCGTGTCGGGACGCGCCCAGGCTTCGGTCCAGTCGTTCTTCAGCATCCGGCATGGCTTTCCGGTGAAGGATTTCGACCGTACCGTGTCACCACTCGACGCCTTGAGATAGCTGTCCATCTGTCCAGGGGAGACGTCCGCCTCTTCGACCGTGAGCCAAAGGGTCCCCGTCCAAACTCCCTGCGCGCCGACCGCAAGGGCAGCTGCGATCTGGCGTCCGCTGCTGATTCCACCCGCGGCCAGCACCGGCAGCGGCGCCACTGCATCCACAACCTCCGGCCACAGGACGAGGGAGCCGATCTCTCCCGTGTGACCTCCGCCCTCGGTTCCCTGACACACGATGAAGTCCAGGCCTGCTGCCTTGTGACCGAGCGCGTGCTTAACCGAGCCGGCGAGTGCGCCGATCATGCGCCCGGAGTCCTTCACCTGCTCGATCACGTCGGCCGGCGGAGTTCCGAGCGCGTTTGCGATGAGGCGGACCTTGTCGTGTCCGAGAGCCGCTGCGAGCAGAGGCTTGCCCGTGGCCTCGGTCCAACCCATCATCCCGCTGCGGCGTTGGTCGGCCGGGGTCTCGGGAACCCCGTGCTCACCGAGCAGGCGCCTGGCGAAGCGACGATGGTCGTCCGGCACCATCGACTGCAACTGGGCCTCGAGCTTCACCGGGTCCATCTCTCCCATGCCTTCGTACTTCCCAGGGATCACGATGTCCACGCCGTACGGGCTGTCGCCGACGTGGTCGTCGAGCCATGCAAGCTCGACCTCTAGTTCCTCCGGCGAGAAGCCGATCGCCCCAAGGACGCCGAAACCACCGGCGTTCGACACAGCTGCGACCACGTCGCGGCAGTGGGTGAAGGCGAAGATCGGGAACTCGATCCCAAGCCGGTCACAGATCTCGGTGTGCACGATGAATCTCCTGTCCTAGAACCTGTTTCAGAATAGTCCGTGTGCGTGGACGGCACCGCCGAGTTATCGCGACTCTGGATGTGCCGACCGAGGAGGTCGCGTCGGCTAGCTGATCGTGTAGGGCGCTGAAACGGAGTTCGCCGAGTAAGGGGTGCCGGATCCGTCGCTCCAGGACCAGCTTCCGATCGCTCTGTACTGTCCGGTGGACGCCTGTTGGGGCCAGACAACGGTCACGCTCCTGGTCGAGCCCGGAGCCAGCGTGCCACCGCCGATATCTGCGCACTGCTCCCTCTGTCCCGCTGCGGGGTAGGTCTGGCCGGCGCCGTTGCCGAAGACGACCGTGGCCGGGCACGAGTAAGGGCCCGATGGGACCGGGTCGAACACGCAGGTCGTGTAGTCGACGATCTCAGTCGTGGCGGTGACCGGCGCTCCGGGCGAGTACGACGAAGAGTCGGTCTTTGTGTTGATGATGAGGTCTCCCGGCGTGCAGGGCCCGGGTGGAGACGTGCCGATCGGTGCGGCAGAAACCGGTGCCACCGTTGTGACCGTTGCCGAGGCCGTCCGTGTGGGTGATGTAGCTGTCCCGGAGGCAGCTGCTGTAGCCGGGCCGGAAACGATCGGAATGACGACTGGAGGTGTGGCGGCCAGAGGAACTGTGGTGGTGGGCGAAGGGGCCGCCGCCGGTCGGTCGGGCACGCTCGTTGCGGCAGCTCGAGAGGCGTGGGAGTGGACCGGAGCCTTCTTCGAGAGGTGCACGACATTTGCCAGCACCAGCGCCAGGGCCAGAACGCCTACGAGGGTCAATGCGACGGCTGGATGGCGCTCCAGGTTGTCGAGCCACCAGCTGCGGGACGCGCCCGTGGCAGGTGCGATGTCAGACGTGTCCGTGACGGGTGCGGGTGGAACATCAGGTGCGCCGCTGGCGCTTGCAACATCAGGTGCGCTTACGACGACGGCTACAGGGGCGGTGACTTCGTCGTGAGTGCCGGAAGAGGCTGTCCCTTCTGCGGGTGCTTCGGATGGGTTGACGAACGTCCACGCGGGCTTCCCGGCAGGCCCGCCGGCTGTTTCTTCGTCAGGCGCCGGTGCGGAACCGCGGTTCTCAGGCTCTTGTGAGTCCGGCACAGTATTCCTCCGCTCGACTGCTCAGCTTGCCCCCCGCAAGGATTCCAGGACGCAGTCACCGAGCGAACAACCGACAACGAATGGTTAACGCTCATGGGGCCGAATTCTTGCGGGTCCGGACGTCGTAGCCCCCTGGTAAGGCCTGGTCACCGCTGGTCTCGGATGGGCCTGTGTCCGGCAACTGAATGGTTTGCACGGCGAACTGGAAGGATCCTTTGCCGTGGCCCACGCCGACAGAGGCTCTTCCCGGCAATTCGCAGTCAGTGAGGTGGAGGTACCGCTACGGGCTCTCTCGAGGCTCGAGCCGTTGATCGGAGAGGATCGCTACCTCGACCTGCAACGGGCGGGCGCAACCGCGCGGTCCTCTCTTCGGGGTCGCAGCATCTGGAACGTGAGCTCCACCCCCACCGGGGGAGGAGTGGCCGAGATGCTCCAGGTCCTGGTGGGCTACACGCTCGATGCCGGAGTCGATATTCGCTGGCTGGTGATGAGCGGAGACCAGGAGTTCTTCACCGTGACCAAGCGGATGCACAACCGGCTTCACGGGATGCCGGGCGACGGCGGCCCTCTGGGAGCGGCCGAGGCGCGCAAGTACAGATCGGTCACGGACTCGAGTGCAGCGAGCGTCCTCGAGAGAGTCCGAAGCGGAGATGTCGTGCTGTTGCACGACCCGCAGACCGCCGGGCTGGTCCCGCGGCTCGCCGATGCCGGTGCGCGCGTGATCTGGCGGTGCCACATAGGACGGGAGACGGCCAACGACTGGACCGAAGAAGCTTGGTGGTTCCTGCGCCCGTTCCTCGAAGCGTCCGCCGCCTACGTGTTCTCTCTGCGCGAGTACGTGCCCGAGTGGATCGACGCCGGCAAGGTCTCGGTGATCCCCCCGTCGATCGACCCGTTCTCACCCAAGAACCAGGACCTCCCCGACGAGAAGGTATTCGACATCCTCCGGCGGATCGGGGTCTTGGCGGTCGACGAAGGCGGCGACGCCGACACTTCGTTCGTCCGTCGTGACGGGCGTCTGGGTCGTGTCGAGCGCCACGCCTCGATCCTCGCCGGTGAAGGCCCGCTTCTCGATCCTTCGGACCGGCTCGTGCTCCAGGTCTCTCGCTGGGACCGGTTGAAGGACATGGCCGGGGTCATGGAGGGCTTCGTGTCGCGGGTCGGTGGGCGTGTCGACGCCCATCTGGCGCTGGTCGGCCCCTCGGCAGCAGAGGTGCAGGACGACCCCGAGGGCGCCGAGGTGGTAGGGGAATGCGTCGCTGCTTGGGAGGGACTGCCGGCGCAGGCCCGTCGACGAGTGCACCTGGTCACCCTTCCCATGGAGGACGTCGACGAGAACGCCGCGATGGTCAACGCTCTCCAGCGCCACGCGACCGTGATCGTGCAGAAGAGCCTTGCAGAGGGATTCGGCCTCACGGTGGCGGAAGGGATGTGGAAGTCCAAGGCGGTCGTCGCTTCGGCGGTAGGGGGCATCGCGAAGCAGATCGAGCCCGGCACGGGCGTCCTCCTCGAGGACCCCGCCGATCTCGACGCCTTCGGCGACACCTTGGCATCGCTGCTCGAACGCCCGGATGAGATCGCCCGACTCGGTCAGCGGGCGCGCCGGCACGTCCTAGACGGCTACGTCGGCGACATGCATCTGATCCGGTACGCGAAGCTCATCCAGAGCGTCGCGCCTGGCTGAGCACCCTCACCGACGTGCGTCGTGAAGAGCGAGGCCGCCGATGCGCTCGGGCTTGGGATTGCATAGCATCAGTTCGCAGGAGGCGGTGAGAGCATCATGTGTGCTCGCACGCGCTCAACCGTCACGAGCCAGGGAGGGTCGGTCATGGAGGTCCGCGACAAGCTCTACATAAACGGGGCATGGGTGCCCTCTACCGGCACCGGCACCATCGAGGTGATCAACTCCGCCACCGAGGAGGTCATGGGCACCGTCCCCGAGGGTACCCCCGAGGACGTCGACCGTGCGGCGCGAGCGGCGTCGGACGCGTTTCCCGACTGGTCGACCACCTCGGTCGACGAGCGCTCGAAGACCCTGGCGCGCGTCCAGGAGGCGCTCGCCGCTCGCACCGAGCAGATCGCCACGTTGATCTCCCAGGAGGTCGGCATGCCCTTCACGCTCTCGAACATGATCCAGGTCGGGCTTCCGATCATGAGCTTCGCCACGATGTCGCAGATCGTGCACGAGTTCCCCTTCGAGGAGCAGATCGGCAATTCCCTCGTGGTGCGCGAGCCCGTGGGCGTCGTCGGGTGCATCACCCCTTGGAACTACCCGTTGCACCAGATAGCCGCCAAGGTCGCGCCGGCGCTCGCCGCGGGTTGCACAGTGGTGCTCAAGCCCAGCGACGTGGCCCCGCTCAACGCGTTCGTTCTCGCGGAGGTCCTCGACGAGATCGGTCTTCCGCCCGGAGTGTTCAACCTCGTGACCGGGCCTGGGACGGTCGTGGGCGAGGCGATCGCTTCGCACCCCCTCGTCGACATGGTCTCGTTCACCGGGTCGACGCGAGCGGGCAGGCGTGTGATGCAGCTGGCGGCGGACAACGTCAAGAAGGTTGCGCTGGAGCTCGGCGGCAAGTCTCCGAACGTCATCCTCGAAGACGCCGACCTCTCGTCGGCTGTGCCGTCGGGCGTCTCGGCGTGCTTCTTGAATTCGGGCCAGACCTGCTCGGCTCTCACGCGCATGATCGTCCCCCGTTCGCGCCTCGCCGAGGTGGAGGAGATCGCCGTGCAGACAGCGCAGACGTACACCACCGGCGATCCGTTCGACGCCGCCACGCGGCTCGGCCCGCTCGTCTCGGCGGTCCAGCGGGACAGGGTCCGGGGGTACATAAAGAAGGGCGTCGAGGAAGGCGCGAAGCTCCTTTGCGGAGGGGCCGAGGCGCCCGAGGGACTGGACAAGGGCTACTTCGTGGGCCCCACCGTCTTCTCCGACGTGACGAGCGACATGACCATTGCCCAGGAGGAGATCTTCGGGCCGGTGCTCTCGATCATCCCCTACGACACCGAGGAGGAGGCTGTCGCCATCGCCAACGACTCCGTCTACGGGCTCGCGGGCGGTGTGTGGGCTGGTGACAAGGACCATGCCAAGGCGGTGGCCCGCCGTATCCGTACGGGTCAGGTCGAGGTGAACGGTGGCGGCTTCAACCCGGCGGCTCCGTTCGGGGGTTACAAGCAGTCGGGAATCGGCCGCGAGCTCGGTCGCTACGGCCTCGAGGAGTTCCTCGAGGTGAAGTCGCTGCAGCTCTGATCCTCGCCTCCTGCCCTGGCCCTCGGGCGAGCGCAGGCTGGATCTCGACATTTGGGCGCGTACGGCGCGCCAGCGCCCGTGTCCGTGCCTCGGACGTTCCGTCAGTGTCTTCTGTCTGCGCGCCATGCGCCCGTGCCATTCCACCGTTGCCTTATTCGATCGGTTGCGATATATTGAGATATGTCGCAACCGGCCAAGGTGCCGTGGGACAGCGATCTCGAACGGATAGGCATGAAGGGGCAGGACCATGAAGAAGGCAGCGAGACGTCACTTCGGAGGAGCTCTCGGCACGGAGGAAGACGCGCCCCGGCACGAAGGGCACGGGGGACACCACCCGCATCCGAAGGGAGGCCGCTCCAGGAGCCGCCAGCGCCGCTGGGGTCCGTGGTGGGAGGACTGGGGGCCCGAGTGGGGCGGCCCGCCGTCCCGAGGCGGTCCTTTCAGGGCCGGTGCCGGAAGGATGCGCAGAGGTGACATCCGCACCGCCCTGCTCGGCGCTCTCGCCGAGGGCCCGGGACACGGCTACGAGATCATCAACCGCCTCGAGGAGAAGAGCGGAGGGATGTGGAGGCCGAGCCCTGGCTCGGTGTACCCGACGCTCCAGATGTTCGAGGACGAAGGCCTCGTGCGCTCGGAGGAGCGCGACGGCAAGCGTGTGTACGAGCTCACGGATGCAGGAAGAGCCGAGGCAGAAGCTCGCGCGGAGAAGTTCGGCAGCGCACCTTGGGAGGACTGGAGCGAGGGCCTCCACGAGGGCATACGGGGCCTCGTGAAGGCGGGGGAGAAGCTGGGACCTTTGATGAGGCCGCTCATGATGGCAATGCGACAGGTCGTGATGAACGCGGACCAGACCAAGTTCGAGCGCGCGGGAGAGGTGCTGAAGAAGGCGACGAAGGAGATCTACCAGATCCTCTCGGAGGACTGACCGTAGGTCGGCCGGGGTTCCTCCTTCAGGCACCCATAGCGTGGACGCCACCGTCGACGTGGAGCATCTCGCCCGTCGTCTTGGGCAACCAGTCCGACATCAGCATCACGCACGCTCTGGCGACGGGGTCGCTGTCGGTCACGTCCCAACCGAGCGGAGCGCGGTCGCCCCAAGTGTCCTCGAAGTCCTTGAAGCTCGGGATCGACTTTGCCGCCATCGTGCGGACGGGTCCGGCAGCGACGAGGTTCACCCGGATGCCCTCGGGCCCGAGGTCGCGAGCGAGGTATCGCGCCAGGGACTCGAGCGCGGCTTTCGCCACGCCCATCCAGTCGTATGCGGGCCACGCGACGCGCGCGTCGAAGTCGAGCGCCACCACCGACGACCTGCGCGCTGCTGCTAGCAGAGGACGGAACGACTCAACCAGCGCCTTGAGCGAGTAGGCGGAGATCTCGAGAGCTTGGGCGACGTCCTCCCAGCCTGCGCGAAGGATGTCGCCGCCGAGGCAATCCTGGGGCGCGAATCCGATCGCGTGGAGCAAGCCGTCGAGGCGGCCCCAGCGCGCAGTGAGGTCCTCGGCTGCTGCTCGAAGTTGCTCGGGCTCGGTGACGTCGATCTCGATGACGTCGACCGGCTCGGCGAGCTTGCGGGCGGTCCTCCGGGTGAGCGAGAGCCCGCGACCGGCTCCGGACAGGACGATCTCGGCTCCCTGTTCCTGAGCGACGCGAGCGACACCGAAAGCGAGAGACGCGTCGGTGAGTACCCCGGTCACGAGGATCCGTTTCCCTTTCAATAGGTCGCCCATCGAGGGCGACGCTACTTGGCGCGGGGAAGGGGAGGACCGGTTGGTCGGTTGTGCAAGGGTGGTGCGGTGCAAGTGGGGATCCTCGGTGGGACCGGTCCGCTTGGTCGCGGGCTCGCCCTGCGCCTGGCGGACGTCGGCGTCTCGGTGACCGTCGGGTCCCGCGACCCGAAGAGAGGTGAGGCGCTCGCTTCGGAGTTGACCGGGCAGTGGCCCGACAGGGATCTCGCCATAGTGGGAGGGGACAACGCCGCCGCCTCGCAGGCCGAGATCGTGGTGGCCGCCACGCCCTGGGACGGTTGCGTCCAGACCGTGAGCGAGCTCTCGGGGGAGCTTCACGGAAAGGTCGTGGTGTCCGTCGGGAACGCCCTCGTGAAGCAAGGCCGTGAGATGCTGGCGCTGACCCCGCCTAGAGGCTCGGTGGCGGCGACGCTCCAATCGGCGCTTCCGTCCTCGATGGTCGCCGCCGCGTGTCATCACCTTCCGGCCGGCCCGCTCTCAGATCTCGACGCTGACCTCGACGCGGACGTCCTCGTCTGCTCCGACCACGCCTCAGCGACTCGGGCGACCATGGACTTGCTGGGGGGTATCGCCGGGCTCAGGCCTCTCGACGCCGGAAGCCTGGCGGCCGCAGGGCCCATCGAGGCGTTCACCGCGGTGCTCGCGACCTTGAACATGCGTTACCGGGCCCGCAGCACGCTGCGGCTGTCGGGCTTGGAGGGTGCCGGAGATCCGGGGGGATCGAGGCGATGATGCGGATCTACGACACGCCGCGGCGCGAGGTGGTCGAGTTCGCGCCCGGGCCGCTCGTCACCATGTACTCGTGCGGGATCACGCCCTACGACGCGGCCCACATGGGCCACGCGCAGGTGTACTTGACCTTCGACCTCCTGCAGCGCCGGATGCGCGACCGCGGGCACACCACCAAGCTTGTCCGCAACATCACCGACGTCGACGACGACATCCTGCGCAAAGCGCGCGAGCTGGGTGTCCACTACCTGGACCTCGCGGCTGAGGAGATGGCCCGTTTCGACTCCAACATGCAGGCGCTCGGGCTCCTGCCGGTGCACAGTGAGCCGCGCGCCACCTCGGCGATACCCGACATCCTCTCGCTGATCGGCGCGGTCCTCGACTCCGGCCACGCGTACACCTCCGGCGGCGCCGTGTACTTCGACGTGTCGTCGTTCGACCGCTTCGGTCAAGTGAGCCACTTGCCCCGTTCCGAGATGCTTAGGCTCGCCGCCGAGAACGGGGGGAACCCGGACGACCCGGCCAAGCGCGACCCCCTCGACTTCGTCTTGTGGCAACCTTCCGCTCCCGACGAGCCCGCCTGGGAGTCGCGTTGGGGCCCCGGAAGGCCCGGGTGGCACATCGAGTGTTCGGCACTCGCGATGCGCGAGCTGGGCGAGACCGTCGACGTGCACGGAGGAGGACGAGACCTCGTCTTCCCGCACCACGAGTGCGAGGCGGCGCAATCGGAGTCGGTGACGGGTACGACCTTCAGCCGCCACTGGCTGCACATCGGCATGGTCGGCCTCGACGGCCGCAAGATGTCGAAGTCGCTCGGGAACCTGGTATTCGTCGACGACTTGCTCAAGGATTGGGAGCCCATGATGTTGCGTCTCGCGTTGCTGGCTCACCATTACCGTTCCGATTGGGAGTGGGAGACGAGCGACCTCGTGGCAGCCGCGCAACGCCTCGAGCGCTGGCGTTCCGGCTCGGGCCGCAGTCCCTCGAGCCCTGCGTTGACGGAGCAGGTGCGCCGGCATCTCGACTCCGATCTCGACGCGCCCGAGGCGCTGGTGGCGATCGACGAGGCCGCCGAGTCAGGCCGTGACGTGACGGAGGCGGCGCTACTGCTGGGAGTGACGCTGTTAGGGGTGACGCTGTGAGCGGGGCGAGCGAGGTGAGCGGCGGGGTGAGTGAGGCGAGCGACGTCGGTCAGGTGACCGTCCGCCTCCCGGACGGCTCGAACAAGCAACTGCCGTCGGGGTCGACAGCGCTCGACCTCGCGAAGGCGATCGGCAAGCGACTTGCCGCTGCCGCGGTGGCGGCCACCGTCGACGGCCACGAG
>DAIQQK010000124.1:0-9583 GCA_036786835.1 Acidimicrobiales bacterium
GCGTGCAGCCGTGTCACAAGTATGTCCTCGGCGACAGGGTTTGGGGGGTCGGGCTAAGAGAAGATCGGACTTTCCCCCCGCACTCGCGACCTACCGTGGCGCGGTCTGCTCAAGCGGCCGGGGGACGAGCGGACGGCAACTTGTCGTTCAGGTACCCGTCCTCCCCGAACAATTGCTCCCGCCAGCGTGCGACGAGCTCGGAGGTGTCGTGGTCGTTCGGATGGAAGTCGGCTCTGTTGTAGTCGCGAAGGCGGTGCCAGATCTCGGGCCGCACGACCGGAGAGGCCCTGAAGCGTCGCCAGCTCCGGCGCAGGTTCCCCGGCCGGTATGTCGCCTTGTCGAGCACCAGGGACACGAGCACCTGCAAGGTCATGCCGACGATGAAGGCGAAACGGAAGAAGTTCATGGTCCACACACGCATGCGCTCGCTGCCCCCGACCGCCTTGTAAACGTCGAAGGCGACCGCCTTGTGCTCCGACTCCTCGAGCGCATGCCACACGAAGAGGTTCGTCACCTCGTCGTGGCCGAACATCTTGCGGACCTCCGGGTCCGACAGCACGAGCTCGGCAAGAGTGGCGGTGAAGTGCTCGAGCGCCGCCGTCGCGGCCAGGTTCGACTTCGCGGGCAGGATGCGCTCACGGATCTTGAGGCCGAACCGGGTGAGCCGCTCGAACCGCTGTGTGGGATATCCGAGCTCGGCGAGACGGCGGTTGAGGGCCCGGTGCTCGCGCCCGTGCATCGCCTCTTGGCCTATGAACCCGGCGACGTCACGCTTCAGCTCGGGGTCGGAGATCTCGTCGCGAAAGCGCCGAACGGATCGCACGAAGAAGTCCTCACCGTCGGGGAAGACGGCCGACAGAGCCGAGACCACGTGACCCGCGATCAGGTCGCCCTCGTATGCGAAGCGCTTCGGAAGGTCCCGGAGGGACTCCTCGAACGAGACACGGCGTGTGGGGATCTTGCGCTCCATCGTGAGCCTCTGGATCATGACTGTCACCTCGCTCGCCCCCGCCTGTGGGTTCCTACCCGGACTCGGGAAGGTCACAACCCCGGAATCGCCAACTGGACAACGGCAAACCAGGCTCCGGATCACGTTCCCACGCCTGGAAGCCGGCTCAGCTCGCGTGGGCCTCCGCACACCGCACCCCCGAGGGGCCGACGGTCGCCGAGTGCTCGACACCGGCTTCGAGGATCATCCTGTCTCCGGCACGAAGCGCCACGTCGCCGTCGCTCGTGTGGAAGACGACCGACCCCTCGAGGCAGCACAGGATCTTGCGGTAGCCGTGCGAATGCCTCCCGTAGCGGTCACCCGGGCCGTTGCTCCAGACAGAGGCGGGGTGTCCGGCCGCTCTCATCTCCTCGACGAAGGGGTCCTCGCTCATCGCGGCGCTCCTGTGGCTCAAAGCCAGCTTTCGCGGATGAGCGTGCGGCCAGCTGCTTCGTCGGGAGGAAGAGCGAGGAGGCCCGAGGAGACGCCGTCGAGCAGTCGCCTGATCGAATCGAGGATCTCACCTCGGGCTGCACGAATCTGCTCGATGTCGTGCGGGCCGAGCTCGCTCTCGTCGACCCCGCCGGACTTCACGATCTCTTCTACGTTCTCGAGGCGCTGCTCCACCCAGCCGAGGGGATCGGCGCTGAGCTCGGGCACGAATTGGCGGCCCCCGGGCTCCCACCCCGTCATCCTCGGATGGTGGTGCGCTCGGTCGAGACTTCCCGGGCGGTCGACCGACTCGAGCAGGTCCACGCGCCAGATCGGCCTGCCCGCGACGATGGGCCTCGAAGCGTAGACAGAGCCCTCCTGGTGAGGCTGATCGAAGAAGCGGACCTCCATTCGCACCCCGCGTTCGGGCCCTTCCTGCCCGGGTCCGGGGTTGGGATCCAAGAAGTAGAGGTCGGATGCGACCACTCCGAGACGCTCGAACGCGAAGGCATAGAGCATTGAGACCTCCCGACGCCGCTGTCTGTCAGACCTCCAAGCTAGACACGACGTGCGACCCGATGCGGCCCCAGAGCTGATAGGTCTTGCTCGACGGGAGGCCCGGCATCGATTGGCTGATGCCGGTGTGAGCGTCCTGGTCGGCGGCGTAGCTTGGCGGGATGCCCACCCCGATACGTCGATCCGCCGTCGAGGCGAGCGAGCGCTTCGCCTACCTGAACCACTCCGGTGTCTGTCCCCTTCCACGCCCGGTCGTGGAGGCGATGTCGGATTGGGCCTCGGGCGCTGGTGCTGTCGGATCGCTCGAGTTCGACGAGCAGTGCGAGCGAATGGAGGAGGTGAGAAGTCTCTCCGCGATCCTGATGGGCGTGCCCTCTGACGACGTTGCGTTCGTCAAGAACACGACAGAGGGCCTCGGCTTCGTCGCCAACGGCCTCGATTGGAGCGAGGGCGACCGCGTCGTGGTTCCCGACGGGGAATTCCCCTCCACCATCTACCCCTGGCTCGCCCTGGAGGACATGGGGGTCGTCGTGGACCGTGTAGGGCCGGTGGGGCCCGAAGGAGCGTTGCCGATCGAGTCGTTCGCAGAAGCGGTGGCGGGCGGGGTCCCGCCCAAGGTCGTCGCGACGAGCTGGGTCCAATTCAGCAAGGGATGGCGCACGGATCTGGCCGCCCTGGCCGAGGTCGCACACGGTGCCGGGGCGTTGCTTTGCGCCGACGTGATCCAGGGCCTTGGCGTCCTCCCCGCGTCACTCGAGGAGTGGGGCGTCGACTTCGCGACCGCCGACGCACACAAGTGGATGCTCGGGCCTCCGGGCATCGGCGTCCTCTACGTCCGCCGCTCGTGTCTCGAGAGCTTGAGACCCCTAGAGCCAGGCTGGGCATCGGTGGCGCACCGTCAGGAATGGGAGAACCTCGATCTCGTGTTCGACGACTCGGCGCGCCGCTTCGAGGGTGGATCTGCCAACGCGTGCGGGCTCTACGGCTTGGGCGCCGCCCTCGACCTGATCCTCTCTGCGGGTGTCGACGAGATATGGCGGCACGTCGACGATCTGTGCGACCACGCGTGCAGCGCGCTCGAAGCAGCCGGCTACGTCGTGATGAGCGACCGGTCGGACAAGGGGCGCTCGGGGATCGTCACCTTCTCGCTCGGGCCTGGCACCGACGCGCAAGCCGCAGCGAGCCACCTCGAAGAACGCGGCGTCGTGTGCAGCGCACGGGCAGGGGGAATTCGCATCTCGCCTCACGGGTACAACGACGTCGAGGACGTCGAACGGCTCATCTCGGCGCTCTCCGAGCTGTGACTCCGGTTCTCAGAGGCGGCGGGCCACGATGTTGAGCCTGACGTAGTCGATGACGGGCTCGGGCATGGCCCGTGCGACCGAGGCGATGAGGCTCTTTCGTTCGGACTCCGCAAGAGTTGCGACGTGCGCGCGCAGGCACACCGTCTCGAGGTAGGTCTCGAGTTGCTCACCGGGCTCGAGCCGAGTCGGCTCGGGATTGGTCCAGACCGAGATGTCGGTGAACCCTGCTCGTTCCAGGCGAGAGCGGGTCTCCTCTGGTGTCGCGTACACCCAGGTGCCGGCTCTTTCTTCCCCGACCGCCCGCACGGCTTCGATGAGCCGGGTGATGTTTCCGTCGGCCCCGCATTGGGCGACGAGCTGGCCGCCGCTTCGGAGGACTCCGGCGAGGTTCCTGAAGAGCCTGTCGTGGTCGAGCACCCAGTGGAAGGTCGCCGTGGAGAACACGGCGTCCAGCGGCGTCCTGGACCCGAGCTCGTCGGGGGTCAGCTCGAGCAGGTCGCACAAGAGGAAGGTGACGGCGTTCGATCGGGCGGCGAGCCGGCGACGGGCCTCGGTGAGCATCGATTCGGATGCGTCGAGCGCCACGACGTGTCCGCGCGGAAGACGATCGAGGAGCATCTCGGTGACCCGCCCGCTCCCACACCCAGCGTCGAGGACGACCTCGTCACCCTCGAGCTCGAGCCGCCCGAGCACCTCTTGCCCCCATCGGGTCATGGGATCCGAGATGCGGTCGTAAGTCGCGGCGTCCCATTCGGTCGGGGACTGCGAACGCGAATCCGGATCCGGTGCGCTCAACGTCCCTGACTTTGACGGAGTCGCTCCTCTGCCATCTTAGGAAGTCGGCTTCGTCGACCGCCCGACCGCTGCTGGGTCGAGCGGGCAGATCGGACGCTCGCCTGAGTCCCTGGCTCCACCTCCGTCTCCGAGTCCGTCTCGCGCCACGGATCGGGATCGTGGAAGTCGTCGGCGTCAGAATGACGGACCTCGCTCTCGGGGGTTTCGGGCTCGAGCTCGTCTTCGTGGAAGCCGGCGAGGCCGCCTCGGAGCCCCGTCCGGCGACGCGTCCACGCGGACAGCGACCTGAGGGGATCCGTCCGTGCCGAGGAGGAACCTCCCACGTCACGTACGAGCTCGTCAGGGAGCTCGGACAAGAAACGGCTCGGGATCGCGTGGCTCGTCGATCCCCACAGAGTCCTGCTCCACGCGTGGGAGACGTACAGGTGGCGTCGTGCCCGGGTGATCCCCACGTACGCGAGCCGCCGTTCCTCCTCCAGGCGGATCGGGTCGTCCAGAGCGCGCAGGTGCGGAAAGACCCCGTCCTCCATGCCCACCAGGAACACCGCCGGGAACTCGAGTCCCTTGGCGGTGTGCATCGTCATCAGGGACGCCCGATCCGCGTCCGCCTCTAGCTCGTCGACGTCGGACACGAGCGCCACGGACTCGAGGAACTCGTCGAGATCGTCGTACTCGGCGGCGGCCCCCTCCAGCTCGGCGATGTTCTCGAGCCGCCCGATCGCCTCTAGCGTCTCGACGGCCTCGAGCTCGGCCGCGTAGCCGGTTCGCTCGACCACGGCCTCGATCAGCTGTCCGGGTCCTGCGCCACTCTGCTGCATGGCGCGCAGCTCCTCCAGGAGCTCCCGAAGCCTGTCGACACCCTTCACCGCGCGCGCCGTGACGCCCGCCTCCGACGCGTGCGCCAGAGCGTCGGCGAACGAGCATCCGTTGCCGCGGGCCCACTTCACCATGCGCTCCACCGAGGAGTCGCCGACGCCGCGTCGCGGCACGTTCACGATGCGACGCGCCGAGACCTCGTCGGAGGGGTTTGCCAGCACTCGGAGGTACGCGAGGACGTCCTTCACCTCTCTGCGGTCGTAGAAGCGGGTGCCGCCTACGACCCGGTAGGAGACCCCTTCGCGAACCAGCTCCTCTTCGAGTGCGCGGCTCTGGGCGTTCGTACGATAGAAGACTGCCACGTCGCTGTATGCGAGTCCCTCCGTGTCGTGGAGGCGCACGATCTCGGAAGCGACCCATGCGGCTTCGTCGTACTCGTCCTCTGCCCGGTAGCGCAGAAGTGGCTCGCCGCGTTCGCCCGTGGTCCAAAGGTCCTTCGGCACACGGGTGGTGTTGTTGGCGATCACCGCGTTGGCCGCGTCGAGGATCGTCTTCGTCGACCGATAGTTCTGTTCGAGAGGTATCACCGCGGCGTCGGGGAACTTCTCCTCGAACTCGAGGATGTTGCGGATGTCCGCCGACCTCCATCCGTATATCGCTTGGTCGCTGTCGCCCACGACGGTGACGTTGTGGTGTGCGGCACCCAGCATCAGGACGATCTCGTTCTGCGCCCGGTTCGTATCCTGGTACTCGTCGACGAGCACCTGCTTGAAACGCGCCTGATAGCTCTCCAGGACCTCGGGAAAGCCGCGAAGGAGCCTCACGGTCTGCAGGAGCAGATCGTCGAAGTCCATCGCGGATGCTGCGAACAGCCTCTGCTGGTACTCGGAGTAGACGTCGGCGATGCGCCGATCGAAGACGCTTACGGCGCTCCCTCGAAAGGCATCAGGCTCGACGAGCTCGGCCTTGGCCGAGGAGATCGCAGCTTGCACCGAGCGCGAGGGCAGCTTCTTCGCGTCGATGTTCAGGTCGCGAAGGACGTGCTCGACCAGCCGACGCGAATCGGCGTCGTCGTAGACGGTGAACGAGCGCCGGTATCCCAGGCGATCGGCGTGCGACCTCAGCATTCGCACACACGCAGCGTGGAACGTCGACACCCACATCCTCTCCGCGACAGGGCCGATCAGCTTTACGAGGCGCTCGCGCATCTCGTCGGCCGCCTTGTTCGTGAAGGTGATCGCGAGCACCTCCCACGGGAGCACGTCACCCGTCGCGATGAGATGCGCGACACGGTGCGTGAGAGCGCGCGTCTTGCCCGAGCCCGCACCCGCCACCACGAGCAACGGGCCGTCTCGGTGGAGCACGGCGCGGCGCTGGGGATCGTTCAGACCTTCGAGGAGGGTCTCGGGTGCAGGGATCGAGTCGCTCCAGCGAGGCCGGCGCCTCTTCGACGCCGAGGTGTCGCCCGCCGCTTCGGAGGAGCCGCCACGCTCGTCTTCGCTCGTGGTTCCGGTAGGCGAGCCGGACTCCTCGGCGGAGCCGCCGAGCTCGTCCTCGAGCTCGGCGAAGGTGCCGAGCCCACCGAAGCGATGAAGCGGCGTCCGAAGGGTGCCGTCTGCCACCGCGGTCACTCCCACTCGATGGTCCCGGGCGGCTTCGACGTGACGTCGAGCGCCACCCGGTTCACCCCGTCCACCTCGTTGATGATGCGGGTGGACAGGCGTTCGAGCAGCTCGTAGGGCAGGCGCGCCCAGTCCGCCGTCATGGCATCGTCGGAGGTCACCGCCCGGATCACGATGGGGTACGCATAGGTGCGTCCGTCGCCCATGACCCCCACGGTGCGCACTCCCGGCAGGACGGCGAAGCTCTGCCAGAGCTCGTGGTAGAGACCGGCCTTGCGGACCTCGTCGAGCACTATCTGGTCCGCCGCCCTCAGGATCCGCGCGCGTTCGGGGGTCACCTCGCCGATGATGCGAACCGCCAACCCGGGTCCGGGGAAGGGCTGACGCCAGACGATCTCCTCGGGAAGCCCGAGCTCTTCTCCGACCGCCCGCACCTCGTCCTTGAACAGAAGGCGCAGCGGTTCGACGAGCTCGAACGACATGTCACGAGGGAGCCCTCCGACGTTGTGATGCGACTTGATCGTCGCGGCGTCCTGGGTCCCCGACTCGATGATGTCGGGATAGAGAGTGCCCTGAACGAGGAAGCGAGCGTCCTCCACGTCGCGCGCAACCTCCTCGAAGACACGGATGAAGGTCTCGCCGATCGCCTTCCTCTTCTCTTCGGGGTCGGTCACTCCCTCGAGCACCCCGAAGAAGCGGTCGCTCGCCTTTACGTGCACGAGGTCCACGTGGAACTGGCTGCGGAAGGTCTCCTCCACCTGCTCGCCTTCGCCCGAGCGCATGAGCCCCGTGTCGACGAACACGCAAGTGAGCTGGCTGCCCACTGCCCTGTGGACGAGAGCTGCAGCTACAGCGGAGTCCACCCCACCCGACAAGGCGCAGAGCACGCGAGCACCTCCCACTTGCCCGCGCACCGCTTCGACGGAGGATTCGATGATGTTGGTGTGGGTCCAGCTCGGACGGGCGCCGCACACGTCGAACAGGAACCGCTCCAGAAGCTCCTGGCCACGCTCGGTATGGACGACCTCGGGGTGGAATTGGACGCCGTGGATCCGGCGCTCGTTGTCGTCGAGCGCGGCGACCGGTGACTCGGCCGTCGTCGCGGTCGCGACGAAACCCGGCGGGACGGAGGTGATCGAGTCGGCGTGGCTCATCCAGACGTCGGAGCTGTGCTGTTCGGGCCAGCCGCTGAAGAGCGGCGACGTCCCGAGACGCGTGAGGGCGGTGCGGCCGTACTCTGCGCGCCCGGTTCGCTCGACGGTCCCGCCGAGCTCTCTCGTCAGGAGCTGCGCGCCGTAGCAGATCCCGAGGATGGGGACCCCGGCGTCGTAGATGGCCGGGTCGATGCTCGGCGCCCACTTCGCGTAGACCGACTCCGGCCCGCCCGAAAGGATTATCCCCTTCGGCCGGCGCTTCAGTATCTCCGACACGGGCGCGTCGAACCGAACGATCTCCGAGTAGACACGCGCCTCGCGAACACGCCTCGCTATGAGCTGTGCGTACTGGGCGCCGAAGTCGACGACCAGGACGGTGTCGATTCGATCGTTCAGCGGCCCATCCCCACACCCTGGGAGCGTTGGAGCGCCTTGCCTTCTGTCTGAAGCGCGGGCGCGATCATCACCTCGGCCTTCTGGAATTCCTTCACCGACTGGTAGCCGCAGGTGGCCATCGAGGTGCGCAATGCACCGAACAGGTTCATGCGCCCGTCGTTCTCGTGCGCCGGTCCGAGGAGTATCTCCTTCAACGATCCCCGCACGCTCGTGCGCACTCGCGCCCCGCGCGGGAGCGTGGGGTGAAAGGTCGCCATCCCCCAGTGAAAGCCCCTGCAGGGCGCTTCCTCGGCCGAGGAGAGAGGCGATCCGAGCATCACGGCGTCAGCCCCACACGCGATGGCCTTGGCTACGTCTCCACCTCGGCTCATCCCGCCGTCGGCGATGACGTGGACGTACACACCGGTCTCGTCGAGGTGACGCATGCGTGCGCCCGCGACGTCGGCGATGGCGGTGGCCTGTGGGACCCCTATCCCGAGCACCCCGCGGCTCGTGCACGCATTGCCCGGGCCGACGCCGACCAGCACGCCCACCGCTCCGGTCCGCATGAGGTGCAGCGCCGCCTGGTAGGAGGCGCATCCCCCGACGATCACGGGAAGGTCGAACTCGCGAATGAACTTCTTCAGGTTGAGAGGCTCCGTGGTCTTCGACACGTGCTCGGCGGAGACCACGGTCCCCTGGATCACGAGGAGATCCAGCTCACCAGTGAGGATCGCAGGCGCCAGCTCACTGGTCCTCTGTGGAGTGACCGCCGCGCACGAGATCACTCCCGCCGAGGAGATCTCACGTATCCGCTCGGTCACGAGCTCGGGCTTCACGGGCTCCAGGTACATCTGCTGCATCCGCGCCGTGGCCTTCTCGTCGTCGAGGCCGGCGATCTCCTCGAAGAGCGGCTCGGGATCCTCGTAGCGGGTCCAAAGCCCCTCGAGGTTCAACACGGCGAGGCCGCCGAGCCGGCCGATCTCGACTGCGGTCCGGGGGCTGACCACTCCGTCCATCGCGGCTGCCATGAGAGGCAGCTCGAAGCGGAAGGCGTCTATCTCCCAGGAGATGTCGACGTCCTCGGGGTCGCGGGTCCTGCGGCTCGGGACGATGGCGATGTCGTCGAAACCGTAGGCCTGCCGGCCGGACTTGTATATCCCGATCTCGATTTCGGCCACCGAGTGTCCTCCTGGAGCGTCGAAGATTTGCCCCCACGATATCGCCCGGGATGGTCGCCCCAGGGTTGGGTGCCGGGCCAGGTCAGACTTCGAGAACCAGGCGAAGCAACTCGACGAGGACGCGCGCGGTGGCTCCCCAGATGGTGTCCTCCTCGAGCTCGAAGAACCACACGGGAAAGGCGTCCTCGGCGCGCGCGGGGACGCTCCAGCGCTCCTCGTGGAAGATGCCGGGCGCCACGAGCTGCGCCAAGGTGACGTCGAAGACGTGCTCGACCTCGTTCGGATTTGGAGTGAGCGCAGGGCGGGCGGGGAGCACCCCCACGACCGGAGTGATCGTCGTGCCGGAGGAGAACGTCGACAGCGGACTGAGGTGGCCGACCAGCTCGACGATCTCGCCGCC
>DAIQQK010000018.1:0-38369 GCA_036786835.1 Acidimicrobiales bacterium
TCGACCGCCGCGGCTGGCCAAGCGGCCTCGGGAACCTCGAGCCCCTGCCCCGGCAAGTCCCTGCAGGTGCCGTGCGCCCCGTACTCGCCGCCGTGCATCGCCTTCTCCGGCAACAACGGGGGCGCGACGTCTCAGGGCGTGACGGGCAACTCGATCACGATCACGTACCGGGTGACAAGCGACGGGACCACGTTCCAGCAGCAGCTGGCGGCATTCGGGGGCGCTCAGTTCAACGACACGCAAGCCGACATCAACCGGACGATCCAGGGTCTCGCGGACTACTTCAACACTCACTTCCAGTTCTACGGCCGGAAGATAAACGTCCAGTTCTACAACGGCACCGGCAGCCTGGTGAGCGAGCTGCTCGGCCAGGGCCAGGCGCAGGCCGACGCCGACGCCGTCACAGCCTCACAGCAGAACCACGCGTTCGGAGAGCTGAACGGGGTGACCGAGCCCTACGACGACGCGCTTGCGCAGCAGCACGTGATCGCCTTCGGTGCTCCGTACCTGTCGGCGAACTGGATGGGCCAGCGCGCTCCATACGAGTGGAGCATCGCCACCGAGTGCAACGACGTCGCGACGACCGCCAGTGAGTTCGGCGTGAAGATGCTCGGAACGCAGAGCGGTTCGACCGCTGCCGCCTATGCAGGAGGGTCGCTCAAGGGGCAGCCTCGAAAGTTCGCGATCATCGCTCCCGACAACCCCTGGTACCAAGACTGTGCAAACGCCGCGGTCTCCTACGGCAATTCCCACGGCCTGCAGACCTCGGACGACATCCAGTACCAGCTCGACCTGTCCACTCTCTCGAGCCAGGCTGCGTCTGTCGTGTCGAAGCTCCAGAACGACGGCATCACCACCATCTTCTGTGGATGCGACCCGCTCTTCCCCATCTATCTCACCTCGCGCGCGCACGAGCAGAGCTACTACCCCGAATGGGTGGACGTGGGTGTTGCGCTCACCGACACCGACATCGTCGGCCAGCTGTTCGACCAGAGCGACTGGGCGCACGCATTCGGCATCTCCTACGCCGGCCCGACCTTGCCCAAGGCGGCGACCCTCGGGTACGCCGCGTACAAGTCGGTGCGTTCCGACGAGCCCGCCAACGAGGTCGATCTCATCTACGCGCAGATGTACCAGATGGCGATCGGGATCCAGATGGCCGGGCCCGACCTGACCCCCCAGACGTTCGAGCAGGGGATGCGCGCGTATCCGGGGAGCGTGCAAGGAGCACCCAACGCCGAGTTCGGAACCTGGAAGTTCCCCAACGGGCACTACACCCCGCAGATGGACTCCGACATCATCTATTGGGACCCGAACAAGACCTCCCCCTACAACGGCAAACAGGGCGCATACACGGTCGCGAGCCCTCGCTACGTCGCCGGGCAGTACCCGACCGGCAAGCCTCCGTTCCCGCCCAGCTTCGGCCAATAGCGACGGATCGGCGGCACTTTGCAGATTCCCGCGATCGCACGCAAGGTAGAGAACCTCCCCCGCTCGGCGCGTAGTGCGCTTTGGGCGCTCAGCGCCCTGATCGTCGCGCTCGTGATCCTCCCGGCTGTCCTGGGACATCGCGCTCCGACCGGCATCGTGCTCCAGGGGATGGAGTTCGGGGCGATCAACGGGCTCGCCGCCATCGGCCTGGTTCTCACTTACCGGTCGAGCCGCATCATCAACTTCTCGTACGGTGCGATGGGAGGCCTGGCGGCGAGCATCAGCGTGATGCTCACCCTCGGTCATCACTGGAACTGGTTCGCTGCCCTCGGATGCGGGCTGCTCGCGGGCGCCGTGATCGGTCTCGGGGTCGGGCTGCTGTTCACTCTCGTGCCCCAGTTCTTCAACGCGCCCCGCCTCGTCGTCACCGTCGCGACGATCGCGCTCGCTCTAGGCCTCGGCTGGGTCGAGGCGAAGCTGCCCTCGTGGATCGGGGGCCCGCCCATCGTCGGGGGCTTCAGGACCCCGCTAACACCTCCGCATGTCGTCGTCGGCGTGGTCACCTTCCACGGAGACGACCTTCTCATCGTCGGCTCTGTGATCCTGTCGCTCCTCGCGCTCGGGTGGTTCCTCATGCGAACGGACGCCGGCGTGGCTGTGCGCTCCGTATCGGACAACTCCGAGCGAGCGATGCTGCTCGGCATCCCGGTCCGCCGGCTCTCGGTCCTGGTGTGGGTGATCGCAGGTGTGCTCGCAGCTCTCACGGTCGCCGTGAGCGCTCCCTCCCAAGGGCTCGCCCTGACCGAAGGCGCCGGGCCCGAGCTGCTGCTCGCCCCTCTGGCAGCTGCATGCGTCGCGGGCATGGAGTCGCTGCCACTCGCCATGGGGGCGGGCATAGGCATTGGAATCGTCGACCAGATCGTCGGGTTCAACTTCTCGCAAGCGTCGGTCACGAGCGTTGTGAACTTCGCCGTCATCCTTCTCGCGCTGTTGTTGATGGGCAGGCGTCTCAGCCGGGCCCAAGAGGTCGAGGGGTCGTGGCTATCGAGCTCTGTCGTGAAGCCCATACCCGAGCAGCTACGCCGGCTGCCCGAGGTCGTCGCCGGCCGTCTCGGACTCCTCGGGATCGTGCTGGCAGCGGTGCTGCTGGTCCCGGTCGTCCTCAGCGTTGGGTGGACTCTCACGTTCATCTTCGGGATCACCTACGGGATCGTGCTCGTGTCGCTGGTGGTGCTCTCTGGGTGGTCCGGGAGCGTGAGCCTCGGGCAGTTCGCTCTCGCCGGCATGGGAGGAGTCGTGGCCGGCGACCTGATCAGCAAGTACAACGTGGACCTCTTCGTCGCGCTGTTGGCGGCAGGTGTCGCCGGGGGGGCCTTGGCGTTGCTGGTGGGATGGCCGGCGCTTCGAATTCGCGGGCTCTACCTGGCCGTCATAACCCTCGCTCTCGCAGTCACCCTGAACGGGTTCTTCTTCAACCCGACGAACTTCGAGCACCTCATCCCGGCGACGATCACACGCCCTGTGCTCTGGAAGCGTTTCGATCTCGGCTCGATCCGCACCTACTACTACTTCTGCCTGGCGATACTCGTGCTCGTGGTCGTCTTCGTGAAGGGCTTGCGATCGGCACGAGCCGGGAGGGTGCTCATCGCAACCAGAGACAACGAGCGAGCGGCCGCGGCGATGGCGGTGCCCACAGTGAGGGCGAAGCTCGTGGGCTTTGTACTCGCCGGAGTTATCGCGGGAATCGGTGGTGCGCTGTACGCCGGGGCGCTCGGCAGCGTCGGTTACGACACGTGGGACCCCCTGTACAGCACGCTCATCTTCGTCTACGCGGTGCTGGGGGGCCTCGGGTCGATCATGGGTGGGCTGCTCGTCGTGGCGGGCCTCACCGCCGCGTCTCACTGGAGCTTCCTGCAGCAGTACTACATCCTCTTGAGCAGTGTAGGAGTCGTGGTGACCCTCATGCTTCGCCCCGGGGGTAATGCGCAGGCCATCGAGATGCTGCGCGACAGGGTGCTCAGGGTGATAGCCGAGCGCAGAGGCATAGTCGTGCCGAGCCTCATCGCCGACCGCAGGGTCGAGGAGCAGGCGCATCACGCTCCGAAAGAAGACATCCTCCTCGCTGCCGCGTTGACAGGTGAGCCCGCGGACATCGGTGAGCCGGCGCGCAATGGGGAGACGAGCCCTGCGGGAGAACCGGAAGGGGTACGCAACTGGCGTTACACGAGCGAAGCCGGCGATTCACAGAGCAGCTGGGAGGTCGGTGAGTCCCTGTTGGCAGAGGCCGCCGAGGTCGTGGCAGCCGCGGCAGACGGAGGGACGAGCAGCGAGCCGGCGATGCTCAGGTGCCGGGACGTCGAGGTCTCCTACGGCCAGGTCCAGGTGCTGTTCGGTGTCGACCTGGACGTCCGCGAGGGGGAGATCGTCGCGCTCCTCGGCACCAACGGAGCGGGCAAGTCGACCCTCCTCAAGGGTGTCAGCGGCTTGGTGAAAGTGACGAACGGCTCCGTGGAGCTCGAAGGCCGGAACGTCACCCGGACTCCCGCCGACGTGATGGCCCATCGGAGCATCTCTCTCATGCCCGGCGGCCGTGGGGTGTTCCCCACGCTCACCGTCGAAGAGAACCTGCGCCTCGGGACGTGGTTGCTGCGAAAGGACAGACAGCGCGCCGCGGTCGCGCGGCGACAGGCGCTCGAGCTCTTCCCCATCCTCGGCAGTCGATCGAGCCAGCTGGCAGGGAACCTGTCCGGAGGCGAGCAGCAGATGCTGTCCCTCGCCATGGCACTCATGGTGAAGCCACGACTGCTGATGATCGACGAGCTGTCACTGGGCCTCGCCCCCACCGTCGTGAGTGAGCTCCTCGAGGTCGTGAGGATGCTGCACCGCAGCGGGACGACCATCCTCGTGGTGGAACAGTCGGTCAACGTCGCACTCGAGCTCGCCGAACGCGCCGTGTTCCTGGAGAAGGGCGAAGTCCGATTCTCGGGGCCGACCGCTGAGCTCCTCGCGCGCCCCGACATACTTCGATCGGTGTTCATAGCCGGTGCCTCTGCCGTCGCAGGCGGCGAAGCCTCGACAGGCGAAAGCGGTGCCACTCGAGTTCAGGTGTCGGAGGTGTCCGAGGTGTCCGTCTCGGGGAACGGGCACAGCGCACCACGTGAGGATGTACCGCTCGTGCTGGAGTGCCGTTCTGTGTCGAAGCGCTTCGGAGGGATACGAGCCGTCGACAGCGTTGACATCCAGCTGCACGAGGGCGAGATCCTGGGTCTCATCGGCCACAACGGGGCCGGGAAGACCACCCTCTTCGACATGGTCTCGGGGTTTCTGCCCTTGGACGGCGGGCGGATCCTCCTCGGGGACATGGACATCGGGATCTGGCCGGCGCCTCTTCGGGCGATCTCGGGCATCGGCCGGACATTCCAAGAGGCGAAGCTCTTCCCTTCTCTTACCGTGACCGAGACGATCTCTGTGGCATTCGAGCGTCACCTCGAGTCGCGCGATCTCTTGGCGGCGGGCCTGCGCCTGCCCGCCAGCCTGGACTCCGAAGCCGATGTCGCAGCGCGCGTATCAGGCCTCATCGACGCCATGGGCCTCGGGGCGTACGCCGAAAAGCTCGTGGGCGAGCTCTCCACGGGAACCCGCCGCATCGTCGAGCTCGCGTGCGTGCTCGCGCAGGACCCGGCTGTGGTCCTGCTCGACGAGCCGTCGGGCGGCGTCGCACAGCGCGAGACCGAGGCCCTCGGGCCGTTGCTGAAGCGAGTCCAGCAGCACTCGGGATGCTCGTTGCTCGTGATCGAGCACGACATGCCGCTTCTGAGCGCGATCTGCGACCGGATGATCGCGCTGGAGCTCGGTCAGGTGATCGCCGCCGGCACGCCGGCGGAGGTGCTCGAGCACCCCGCTGTCATCGAGTCCTATCTCGGGACCGACGAGTCCACCATCCGGCGCTCGGGAGCACGCCTCGGCTGACGGCGCTCACGGGGACTGACCCAGCCGGGCTGCGTCCTCAGTCCGCCGGCTCTGCGGAGAGGAACCGTGCTCTGTTTGCCGCCGCCTCGGCCTCCCATCGCGCTTCGATCCTGCCGATTCGCCAGACGCACAGGGCGACGGCCCATGTGACACAGAAGAGCCCGACTATGACGAAGCCGGCGGTGTTGATGTTGAAGTTGCCCATGAACTTCCAGAACGACCCGGAGAACCCGAGCTCAGAGCCGAACAGCCCGAGAAGCTCGACAGTCCCGATCACGAACGCCACGACAACCGACAGCCCCGTGATGATGATGTTGTAGTACACCTTGCGGACCGGTCGTGAGAACGCCCAGCCGTAGGCGAAGTTCATGAAGCAGCCGTCGAGCGTGTCGAAGAGGCTCATGCCGGCGGCGAACAGGACGGGCAGGCTCAGGATCGCCCAGAAAGGCAGACCGTTCGCCACCGCCGTTCCCGACAGGACCAACAGACCCACCTCGGTCGCCGTGTCGAAACCGAGTCCGAAGAGAATGCCTACGGGGTACATCTTCCACGAGCTGTCGATGCGGCGTGCGAGGGGACCGAAGAATCGGTTCATCAGCCCGCGCTGCATCAGTTGACGCTCGAGCTCCTCCTCGTCGAAACGTCCACGTCGGAGATCTCCGAACGCGCGCAGTATCGACAGCAGCACGACGACGTTGAGACCTGCGATCACGTATAGGAAGACGCCCGAGACCGATGTGCCGACGATCCCGGTCACATCGTGCAGAGACGAGCCGCTGTTTCGCACCTGCGCGTTGAGCGCTCGGATCCCGAAGTTGAGCAGGACCGTCAGGATGAAGACGACGCTCGAGTGTCCGAGCGAGAAGAAGAAGCCCACGCCGAGAGGACGCTTGCCTTCGGACATGAGCTTTCGAGTCGTGTTGTCGATAGCGGAGATGTGGTCGGCGTCGAAGGCGTGGCGCATCCCGAGCGTCAAGGCGAGCACGCCCGTCCCGAACCCGAACACCTCGGTCTTCGAGACCCGGTAGTGATGGGGGCTCGCCATAAGGAGCAACACGAGTCCGAGAGCGAACAAGCCCGCGACCACCGCGACCATGGCGCCGAGACGAGCCCACTCCCGCGGCAGGAGTGCCCGGTGCACCCGGTCGAGTCGCACGCCCACGCGGGCAATCTAACCCTCTAATGCGAGCTGATCGCAAATGCGCAGCATGCGCAGTACGGGGCCGCTAGTAGCCTGAGGCATGTGAGCAGGCCGCTAGCTCCACCGCCGAGTCGCAGCCTCTCGATCTCCTCCGTGGAGGAGGTGCTGGCGCTCGTGCGGGCGCGCGGAGGGCGAGCGACCGCATCTCGGCGCATCCTGCTCGAAGTCCTGTTCGATGCCGAGGGTCACCTGAGCGCCGAGGAGCTCGCCGAGGCCGTGTGGGCTCGCTCCCCGGACGTGCACATATCGACCATCTACCGAAATCTCGAAGAGCTCCAGCGATTGGGAGTGGTCGTACACTCTCACCTTGGCCACGGCGCGGCCACCTACGAGCTCGCCGCACTGGCTCACGCGCATCTCATCTGCGAGGGCTGCGGCGCCATGATCGAAGCACCGGACGAGATCTTTCGATCGTTGGCGAGAGCCGCTCGCGAGAAGCTGGGGTTCACCATCGACCCGCACCACTTCGCGATCCTCGGACGCTGCAGCTCTTGCGCGAGTCCTCTATGACCTCGATGACCTCGGCGACAGCAAAGGAGCTGCCCGCACAGGAGCTGCGAGTGCTCGGCTGCCTCGTGGAGAAGCAGCTGACGACTCCGCAGCAGTATCCGCTCACCCTCAATGCACTCACTTCGGCCTGCAATCAGACCTCCAACCGCGATCCCGTGGTCTCCTACGACGAGCGCTCGGTGGAGGCGGCGGTGACGAGCACCAAGACCCGTGGACTGGCCCGTTTCGTCCACCCCTCCCACGGTCGCTCTGCAATCCGGTACGCGCACACCCTCGAGGAGGCCCTGGGTCTCGACCAGCGCCAGCTCGCGTTGATGGCCGTGTTGATGCTGCGTGGACCACAGACCGCCGGTGAGCTCAGGACGCGCACCGAACGGATGGCGGACTTCGACGGACTCTCTGACCTCGAACGAGAGCTCGGGAGGCTCGCCGAGAGGGACGATCCTCTCGTGGTCTGCGTCGGCCGGCGTCCCGGGCAGAAGGAGGACCGCTTTGCTCACCTGATCGGCGACAGCGAGGTGGCAGAAGCTCACGCTGCGCAGATGAGCCGCCTCGATACTGTTGTCGAGGCTGCCGGCCCAACTCGTGCCGATATGCGCCGAGACTTGGCAAGCGAGTTGGAGCAGCTGAGAGAAGAGGTGTCCGAGCTCCGGCGCCAGCTCGAGGAGCTGCGCGAATCGCTCGGCACGTGAGACAGGACGGGAAGACATTTAGATGACACAAGCTGAAGATGCCCAAGCCCGGATCGTCGTCGGTGTCGACGGCTCCTCTTCGTCGAAGGACGCTCTCAGCTGGGCGGCCCGGCAAGCGCAATCGACCGGAGCTTCGCTCGAGGTGGTCACCACCTGGGAATGGCCCATTTCGTTCGGCTGGGTACCGCCCTACCCCCAGGGCTACGACCCCGAGGCCGACGCCAAGAAGGCTCTGGACGAAACGGTCGCGGAGGTGCTCGGCCCTTCGCCCGCGGTCAAGGTGCGCACACAGGTTGTCGAGGGCCATCCCGCGCCGGTTCTCGTAGAGCTCTCGAAGGGGGCGGAGCTGCTCGTCGTGGGAAGCCGCGGTCACGGGGAGTTTGCGGGCATGCTCATCGGCTCGGTGAGCGAGCACTGCGTCACCAATGCGCACTGCCCTGTGGTCGTGCTGCGGCCCACGCACGGCGGGTGAACGCCCGGCACGACGAACCTCTCGTGAGCGCCCGCGGGCTCACGAAGCACTTCGGATCCGCCGTCGCCGTCGACGGGGTCGACTTCGAGATAGCCCGCGGCGAGGCCTACGGATTTCTCGGGCCGAACGGCGCAGGCAAGACCTCGACGATGCGGATGATCGCCTGCATGTCCCCGCTCTCGGGTGGCTCGCTCAGCGTTCTCGGCCTCGACCCCGCCTCTCACGGCCCCGAGATCCGATCCAGGATCGGGCTCGTTCCCCAGGAGGACACGCTCGATCTCGAGCTCACCGTCCTGGACAACCTGTTGATCTACGGGCGTTACTTCGACCTGCCCCGCAAGGTCATCCGTGAGCGGGCGGAGAAGCTCCTCGAATTCACCCAGCTGACCGACCGCGCGCGCGACAAGGTCGAGCCGCTCTCGGGCGGCATGAAGAGGCGTCTCACCATCGCGAGGTCGCTGGTCTCGGACCCCGAGCTCCTGATCCTCGACGAGCCGACGACGGGACTCGACCCTCAGGCCCGCCACCTCGTGTGGGACCGCCTCTACAGGCTGAAGCAGCAGGGAGTCACCCTCATCGTCACCACGCATTACATGGACGAGGCCGAACAGCTCTGCGACCGTCTCGCCGTGATGGACCGCGGCCGATTCGCAGCAGAGGGCTCGCCGCGCGACCTGATCTCCAGGTACGCCACCCGCGAGGTGCTCGAGCTGCGCTTCGGGGACGACGAGCCCGCAGACGTGGTTGGACAGCTCGACGGGCTGGTCGAACGCACAGAGGCGCTCCCCGACCGGTTGCTTCTCTATACCGACGACGGGGACGAGACGCTCGCGCAGGTGCACCGCCTCGGGATGGCGCACGAAAGTGCTCTCGTGCGACGCTCCACCCTCGAAGACGTCTTCCTCCACCTCACCGGAAGGACCCTCGTCGACTGAGATGACGGCAGAAGCCATCGAGGTCGGCCGAGAGGATCGGCGCCACACCGCCACCCCACGCTGGCTGCGGTCGACCGCGTACTGGGCCTACCAGTACAAGCGGACATGGCGCGGCTCGCTCACCACGAGCTTCCTCTACCCGGTGTTGTATCTCGCCGCGATCGGGTTGGCCCTGGGCTCTCTCATCGACAAGCACGTCGGGTCTGTGGGAGGGGTCCACTACCTCGACTTCCTCGCGCCCGGCATGCTCGCGGCCACTGCGATGCAAGTCGGTGGCAACGAGGCGATGTACCCGGTCATGGGTGCGATCAAGTGGCTCCGGACCTACTTCGCGATGCTCGCCACTCCGCTGACGGTCCTCGACGTCCTCCTCGGACACCTGACATGGATCGCCCTCCGGCTCTCCATGGTCAGCGCCATCTACCTCGCGGTCATGGCTGTCTTCGGCACCGTGCACTCGTTGCTCGCGATAATGGCCCTCCCCGCGGCAGTGCTGACCGGTCTCGCGTTCTCGGCTCCGATCGCGGCTTTCGCAGCGACTCAGACCAACGACACCGGCTTCTCCTTGATCTACCGGCTCGGGATGATCCCGCTCTTTCTGTTCTCAGGGACGTTCTTCCCGATCTCGCAGTTGCCGGGGTGGCTCCAGGTGATCGCACGGTTCACTCCCCTGTACCACGGGGTGGCGCTTTGCCGCGGCCTCGTGCTGGACCGCCTCCAGCTTTGGCCTGACCTCGCGCACGGCGCATACCTTTTGGCGCTGGCGGTGCTCGGGATCGGGATCGCGCTCCGGACGTACCGGCGGAGGTTGATCACGTGACCTCGTCGGCGGTCCTCCAGTCCCTCAGGATCACACCGGTCGGCCTTTTCGGTGGTTCCCGGCGCGCCCGACGGTTGGTGGAACGCAACATCATGGTCTACCGGCGCGGCTGGATCTACTTCGTGACGGGGTTCTTCGAGCCCTTCTTCTACCTGCTGTCGATCGGGCTCGGGCTGAAGCACCTCGTGGGGCCCCTTGCTGTCGGGGGTCATGTCGTCTCCTACACCGTGTTCGTCGCACCGGGACTGCTCGCGGCCTCTGCGATGAACGGTGCCGTCTTCGATTCGACCTTCAACGTGTTCTTCAAGCTGAAGATCGCGAAGACGTACGACGCTGTTCTGTCGACCCCGCTCGGTCCGAGCGACGTGGCGCTCGGCGAGCTCACCTGGTCGCTCATGAGGGGATCCGTCTACTCGGTGGCGTTCTTGTTGGTGATGCTCGGCCTCGGCTACGTCGGGTCCGCCTGGGCCGTGCTGTGCTATCCCGCGGCCGTGCTCCTCGGCTTCGCCTTCGCATCCTGCGGCATGGCAGCCACCTCGTACATGCGCGGATGGCAGGACTTCGACAAGGTCTCGCTGGCCGTGATCCCGATGTTCCTCTTCTCGGCGATCTTCTACCCGCTCTCGTTCTACTCGGGATGGCTGCAGCTCCTCGTTCGCTGCACCCCCCTCTACCAGGGAGTTGCCCTGCTCCGTGGGCTGGACACCGGGGTGCTCTCGTGGGCGATGGCGGGACACGCCGCCTACCTGCTGCTCATGGGCCTTGTGAGCCTGAGGGTGACGACGAGGCGACTGGCCCTGCTCCTCCTGCCTTGAGCCCGCCGGATTCAGGCTTGTGCAGGGGCAACCCAAGACCGCCGCGCCCCGATTCCGGAGTCCAGACTCTGGGCCACCATCATCATTCGGTCGTAGCGCCTTTGGACGTCGGCGCGATCCTCGGGATCCGGGATCGTCTCGAAGGCAGCACGCAGGATCATGTCTGCTTGCCTTCGCAGGACGTCGCGCTGCTCGCGGCTGGCTGTGTACTCCGTCACGTTCGCGAGGCCGTCCATCAACCTGATCATCACTGCCGGCATACCCCGGGACGCCTGACGAATCTTGTCGACGGCGCGGTTGACCATCCTGACGTAGCTCGGATCGGACTCGATGAGCCTGATCCGCCCCACACGGTCGCGGTAGACACCCTCTGCGAGGCGCCTACCCGAGATCTTGCACAGACCGTCGTTGAGCCAGTCGATGCACGTGAGAGCGGTGAAGGTGTCGTTGACAGCCGGCGACAGGGCTCGGATCGCGATCTCGGCGAGCTGGTCGATCGGGAAGACGGGGTCCTGTGCCAACGTCCGCTGGGGTCCGGTTATGTGAGCACGCGCCAGAGCGCGGACGACTTCGTTGGCTCGAGCAGGGGGCCACACCGAGCCGAGCGGCCGGCCCGCAACGACGAAATGGCCAGGACGATGCGCGAGCCGGATCACGGTGTCGGTGCTCTCGGCGATCGCCATCAGCTGTCCGTACCCCACGAACTGCAGGTAGCCGCTACGGCTTGCGGGGACGATCAGACCCTCTTCGTCCAGGAACTTCGTGACCTGAGCCACCGACGGCCCGTGCGTCAGGACTTTCCGGTCGGTTTCGACATCGACCAACGATTCCGGGAACGACTCGTCGATGGCGCGGCCCAGGTCTCCCGCGATGCGCGCGATGACTTCGGGAAGCTGGATGGTCACGGCGATGTGGTGGATGAAGTAGATCAAGACCGCGATGTCGACGAACATCAGAGCTTCGGCGACCGTGACACCGACATGAGGCACGAATATCCCGTGAGACCCGTTCGTTATGGACCCCAGAGCCAGGACCGCATATACGAACGAGGCCACGAAGATCCCGAGCGTCAACTGCGTGCCGAAATCCCGGATGAAGGTTCGCAGCATCCTGGGGCCGAACTGCTGCGAGGCGAGAGTCAGCGCCAGGATGGTGATCGAGAAGACCACGCCCACCACGGTGATGACCGCCGCGGCAATGCCGATGAGTACCGCGCGAGCAGCGTCTGGGCTGCCCGTCTGGAGCCACCACGGGAGGTGGAGGGATCCCCGGTATGCGGCCTCGTCGATCGCGTAGGTGATGCCGAAGAGAATCAAGACCGCGACGACGCACACAACGGGGACGATCCACAGGGTGGTGCGCAGCGTCTCGGAGCGGCGACCCGGCGGTCTCGACCGGCGAATGCCATCGCCCTGCTGTCGGGTAGTTCGCCGTGGATTGGGAGCGGGACCGGCCATTTTCGCCTCGGGTCGATTGACGGATTCGCCGACCAGTCTTCCCGGCACTCCGCCGCAGATCCTAGCCCCTACCAGGGATTTGCTCGCTCCCACCGACCAGGACGCCTGCAAACGCCGGGTTCACCCCGGCCACATAGTCTCGGGTCGTGACAGAAGCCCACGCCGACACGCTCGCAGACCCACCGAGGCGGCTCCCGCTGGCCGGCTGCTTCAATTTCCGGGATCTAGGCGGATATCCGACCTCGAGCGGGGGCCGCATCCGCTGGCGCACTCTCTTTCGCGCCGACGGCCTGACGCGTCTCGACGAGGCCGACTTCGAAATGCTCGCCGACATCGGGCTGTCGACCGTCATCGACTTGAGGACCGTCGGGGAGATCGACGAGAGGGGACGGTTCTCGGATGCTCACTTCGAGGTGGAGTACCACCACCTGCCACTCACCGACGTGCTCCCGCCCGACTCGGAGATGGCCCGATATACAGAGCCCTCCTTCGTCACCTCCAGGTACCGCCAACTCTTCACCGAGGGCTCGGAGTCCATCGCGAAGGCGCTCGCGGTGCTCGCCCAGCCGGGCACACTGCCGGCGGTCTTCCACTGCAGCGCGGGCAAGGACCGCACCGGCATTCTCGCCGCCCTAGTCCTCGGTTTCCTCGGAGTGCCCGACGAGATCATCGTGCACGACTACGCCCTGAGCGGCGAAGCCATGGTCGGCATGCTCGAGTGGCTCAAGAGGGAGTACGCCGACGACGTGGAGTCCGTCGAACGATACGCACCCGCCATCACCTCAGCGCATCCCGAAGCCATGGCCGAGTTCTTGAGCATGCTTCGAGAAGAGCACGGTGGCTTCGACGAGCTCGCCGGGTCACTGGGCGTCACCGGCGCCGTCGACCGCCTCCGCGAGTCGCTGGTCGTCGCCGGCTGACCGGTCGGCGAACTCGTCGCCGGGGCCTACGAGGGTCTTTACGTCGTTCGCCTGCTGCATGAACCACTCCGCGAGCCCGTTGCGGCGGATGACGTTCACGCATCCCTCGCGCCTGCGACGGCGCTCGCCGGGGGGCATGAACAGCCCCTCGTAGAGGGCATCGGCCTGCTGCTCTATGTCGACGGGATGAACGGTCAACGCATAGGTCCCGATCTCGTCGTGGACACCCGTGTGCTCCGAGAGGACGAGGACGCCGTCGCGCTCGTTCACGAGCATGCCTTCCTTGGCCACCAGGTTGAGCCCGTCGAAGACGGGGTTCACCATGAGGACGTCGAAGTGCTTGTATGCCGCCACCGCCTGGGCGAGGTTCTCCTCCATCCTTAGGTCTATCGGCTGCCACTCGACGTTTCCGTGCTTCAGGTTGATGTCAGCGACGAGTCGGTAGATCTTGTCGGTGTACTCGGCGTACTCGGACACGTCTTGACGGCTCGGCTGGAGGATGGCCAAGAAGGTCACCCTTCCCGCGAGATCAGGGTGCTTCTCGAGCATGCGGTCGTAAGCCGTGAATCCCCTCAGGATGTTCTTCGAGAGGTCGGTACGGTCGACTCGTACGATCAAGTGCTCTCGGCGAACGTTCTCGAGAGCGTGCTCGTACTGCGACACCGCCTCGGACCTCGAGAACGTCTCCATCTCGACCGCGTCGATGGAGATCGGGTACCACCGCACCGCCACCGTCCTGCCGTTGACCCACACAGAGCTCTCCGAATAGTCGACCGGAAGCTGAAGGAGCTCTTCGCACGTCAGCAGGAAATTGCGGGCGTCGCGCTGGGTTTGGAATGCGACGAGATCGTTTCCCACCAATCCGAGCAGCATCTCCTGGCGCATCCATCCCGGCAGGACCCGCCACGCGTCCGGCTGCGGCCACGGGATGTGCACGAAGTGCATCAAGGTGGCATCCGGGCGGGCTCGCCGCACCATGTCCCCGACGAGGTAGAGGTGATAGTCGTGCATCATCACGGTGCTCGGGCCAGGGTGGTCATCGAGCTCTGCGATCACCGCGCTGGCGAACGCACCGTTCACCGCCCTGTACCCCTGCTCGAAGGCAAGCCGTTCGGTCGCCGTGATGTTCGGCGCGTTGGAGAGGTCCCAGAGGTTGTGCTGGACGAACCAGATGATCGGGTTCGCTATCACCGAGTAGTACCGCTCGAATTCCTCCGGGTCGAGCTCGAGGAGCCTCATTCGATGCTTGGCGCTGCCGGCAGCTCCTCCGGCATCGCCGTAGACCAGAAACCCCCCGGGTGACTCGAGCGCGACCAATCTGTCGTCGTCAGTACGAGGAGCGCAGATCCACACGCTGTCGGTGAGATGCGGTACGAGCGCGCTCAGCGCGGTCACGAGGCCCCCGGATCCCCTCTGTTGGGTCCGCACGCCGTCATCGCTGGTCGAGAACTCGATCGGGCCCCGGTTGGAGGCGATTATCCACCGGCCGGCGCCCGCGACGTCCTCCGCTGCGGTCCCCACGATCCAATTCTGCCCAATCGGTACCCGACGCAACCCATCGTCCGCACAACTACTTGAGAGCCCAGTGTGCCGTCGGGCTATACATAGCTGAACGGCAAACCGCAACCGCCGTAGCCGGTGGAAAGTCCCGGCACAAGGACAAGGACCATCCGTGTTCGACAGGCGAGGAGGATCGGGCATTGGCGAGCGAAGGCCTTCACGAAGCACGAGAGCTCCTAGACGAATCGACCATCGACAACCATCGTGCGATGGTCTCTTTGGGAGAGGAGCTGGAAGCCATCGACTGGTACGACCAACGGGTGTCGGCGACGTCGGACCCGGGCCTCGCCGGCGTGCTCGCCCACAACCGGGACGAGGAGAAGGAGCACGCGGCGATGACTCTCGAATGGCTACGGCGGCGTGACCCGGTGCTCGACCGACACTTGCGCACGTACCTGTTCACCTCTGGGGAGATCACAGAGATAGAAGCGGAGGCTGAGTCCGGTGCCGGCGCCGGCGGGCCCGCAGCGGGCTCGCTCGGCATCGGAAGCCTGAAGGGACGCGAATGATGAACCACCTCATGCGCGAGCTCGCCCCGATCACAGACGAGGGCTGGAAGGCGATCGAAGAGGAAGCCGGACGCCGTCTCACCACCTACCTCGCGGCCCGCAAGCTGGTGGAGTTCGAAGGCCCCAAGGGCTGGGCCCACTCCGCGGCCGAGCACGGGAGGGCCGACCTGGTGACGGGGCCGACCGAGGGCGTGAGCGCAGCTCGGCGCCGGGTGCTCGGGCTCGTCGAGCTGAAGGCTCAGTTCATGGTCTCACGTGCAGAGCTCGCCGACGCCGAACGCGGCGCCCAGGACCTGGAGCTCGACGAGCTCGACCGGGCGGCAGAGCGCATCGCTCTGGCCGAGAACGTCGCCGTCTTCCACGGGTACGACGCGGCCGACATCGTGGGCATCACCAAGCGCTCCTCGCACGAGCCGATCACCTTGGAAGCCGACGTCCAGCGCTACCCCAACGCCTTGGCAAAGGCCGTCGACGTCCTAAGGCAATCCGGTGTCGGTGGTCCTTACGGCCTCGCCGTAGCCCCCGATGAATACACCCGCATCATCGAAACCACAGAGCACGGGGGCTACCCGTTGCTCGACCATCTGCGAGAGATCCTCGGCGGCACCGTCGTCTGGGCACCGGGCATCGTTGGAGGCCTCGTTATGAGCTCGCGCGGCGAAGGAGACTTCGTCTTCGACTGCGGCCAGGACATTTCGATCGGCTATACGGATCACGACGCGCAATCGGTGAACCTCTACTTCGAAGAGAGCTTCACCTTCCGGGTGAACGAACCGGATGCAGCGGTCGCTCTGCGCACACCCGCCTGATCGAACCGTCGAGCTACCTTTGGGTCATGATCCGGAACGCGGCACGGCCGCTCGGCTCGACGACGCCGTCGAGGACCTTGTCCTCGAGGAGAGGCGCCACACGAGGCTCGATGAAGATCTGAATACCACCAGGGGCCACCACGATCTCGTCGTCGACGCGGTTCTCGACGGCTGTCACGACGTCGAGCCGCAGCATCGGCTGGTTCCGGTTCTCGACGATCTCAGCGGGCTGTTCGGCGCTGATTCGCAGGCCGTTCGACTCTGGGATCTCGGCTCGCTCGAGCGCCATGCGCATCGCGGCGGCCGCGTCTTTGGTCACACTGAGCATCGGTCTGCTCCCTTCCTGGTCCGTTGGAGTGCCACACATCGTCGCTGGGCACAACTCGGCTCCATGAGCGGGGTCAAGGCATCACGGCTCCGACGAGGTCCTACCCGATTCGCTCCGCCGATAATCCGACCCTTGCACTTCGAGCGGAAGCTGAGCCGGAATCGTTCCGTAAGCTGCATGATGTGAATTCGTTGTCTCTCGACGGCGCGACCGCTTTGGTGACGGGCGCTTCACGCGGAATCGGTCAGGCAATTGCGCTGGCTCTCGATCGAGCAGGAGCTCGCGTCGCGCTCTCGGCGCGCGACCTCGAGACTCTCGAATCGGTCGCTGCCGGCCTCCAGAACGACCCTGTCGTGTTCGCGGGCGACCTGCGCCAGCCACTCACGCCTGCGACAGTCGCCGCAAGGGCGTCGGAGGCTCTCGGAGCAGTAGATATCCTCGTGAACAACGCGGCCTCAGCAGCACGGCTTGCGATCGTGGACACCGATGCAGAGTTGATAGACGAAATGCTCGCCGTCAACGTCCGGGCACCGCTCCTCATGATCGCGTCGCTGGTGCCGTCCATGATCGAACGCGGCAAGGGTTCGATCGTGAACATCTCGTCGCTCTCCGGGGTCGTGGGAACCCCCCGGCGAGCCGCGTACGCAGCATCGAAAGGGGCGATCGACGCCGCGACGAGGTCCCTAGCGATCGAGCTCGGACCGTCGGGCATCAGGGTGAACTCCGTCGCCCCTGGTGTCGTCGACACCGCTATGTGGGCGAAGAACAAAGAGGTTCCCGGTGTGATCGAGGCCATCGAGAGCCAGACACCGTTGCGAAGGTGGGCCAAGCCCGAAGACATCGCAGACGTCGTCGTCTTCCTCGCTTCGGACGCCGCCCGGCTGGTCACCGGAGAGACGATCTGTGCCGATGGAGGGATGGCCCACACCCTCGACCTGTACGGCGGGCCTCTATGAGCGGCCAATGGCGGAGGCAGAACGGACCTTGGACCCTGGGCGCGGCGAGGCGCTCACGTCACCGTTTAGTCATGGGCTCCGAAGGCGACACCGAGGTTCCAGGGGACGACGGGCACCTGCCACGGGATTTCTTCTGGCTCACCTGGAAACACGTCACTGTGAACGGACGCCGCGCAGAGTACGGGGAGGCAGGCGAGGGGCCACCTGTGGTCTTCCTCCATGGCTGGGGTCTCGACCACCGTGCGTACAAGCGGGCTCTATCCCGTCTGGCCGCAGCAGGGGTGCGCGTCATCGCGCCCGCACTGCCTGGTTTCGGCGGTACGGCCGGACTTCCGAGAGACCAATTCACCCTGTCCGGGTTGGGGCAATGGACCGCCGACTTCCTCGATGCCCTGGGAGTCCTCGAACACGTCCTCGTCATCGGTCATTCGTTCGGTGGCGGCGTTGCGATCACGTTCGCCCACGACCACCCGGAGAGGGTGAAGGGCCTGGTCCTCGTCAACTCGATCGGTGCCTCAGCGTGGGCGAAGCGCGGCACAGCCCAAAGGGCTACTTCCGACCGGCCTCTTTGGGACTGGGGAATTCACCTGCCCGAGGATCTCTGGCCCCTCGGCCAGGCTCGCCGAGTCCTTCCCGTGGTGCTCACCGAGGCAGCCGGCAATCTGGCGCGCGATCCGCGCTCGTTCGTGAGAGCGGCTGGCCTTGCCAGGAACGCGAACCTCCTCGAGGAGCTCGACGAGCTGAAGCAGCGCCGCCTCCCCGTCGTGGTGCTCTGGGGAGAGCGCGACCACATAGTGACGCGCGACGCGTTCGAGGAGATGTGCATGACTCTCGGTCAGCCGAAGTCCGTCACCGTCGAGGGCACCCATGCGTGGCTGATAGCCGACCCGGATGCGTTCGGTGAGGTCATGACCAACGTCGTGGGGGTGGCTGAATTGGCGCGCAGGCTCCCTCCTCGACATCCCATGCGGGCCATTCGAGACATCGCACTCGGGCGTCGCAAGCGAGTTTCGGCCTCGGAGTCATAGGTCGGTCCGGTCGCCAGCCCTGGGTTGGGCTCGCGACCTGCGGCGCTACGATGACCCAAGTGGACAAGGACTGCGCAGACATCGACTGGGTCGAGTTGTGCGACGGCACTCTTCCGGTGGCGGAGGTGATGTCCTGGGTGTCACGACCGCACTGCGGTGCTGTCGTGACGTTCTGCGGAACTGTTCGCGATCACTCCGAAGGACGAGCCGGAGTGACCTCTCTGGAGTACGAGGCGTACGCCGAGCACGTCGAACCACGCCTTGCGTCCGTGGCGGCTGCAGCTCGTGCTCGTTGGCCCGAGCTCGGCCGGATCGCTCTGCTTCACCGGGTCGGCCTCCTCGAGCTCGGCGAGGTCTCGGTCGTGGTGGCAGTCTCAAGCCCCCATCGCGCCCAGGCATTCGAGGCTGCTCGATTCTGCATCGACACGGTGAAGACCTCGGTCCCGATCTGGAAGCGCGAGACCTGGAGCGACGGCACCGAATGGGCGGTGTGCTCACACGAGCTCGTCGATGCGGACACGGCAGGCTCCCCGACTTCCGGTGCCTCGGCAGCCGGTGCTTCGACAGGCGTCGCCGCCGACACGGCGAACGTGCAGCAGAATTGATACCCATCGCGCAGGCGCGCGCCTTCGTCCTCGCCAGCTGCTCGTCGCTCGAACCCTCCCGAATCGAAATCACCGCGGCCGAAGGCCACGTCCTAGCCGAGTCGCTCCATGCACCCGAGGACGTGCCACCTTTCACGAACTCCGCCATGGACGGGTTCGCCCTGAAGGCCGCCGACACTCGCACAGTGCCCGCGCGGCTCGTGGTCGTGGAGAGCGTGATGGCCGGGCAGCACACGAGCACGGTCGTCGGTGACGGCGAGGCGATCCGCATCATGACCGGGGCTCCGATACCCCGCGGCGCCGATGCCGTCTGCATGATCGAGCACACCCGCTCGGAAACGGGCTCCGTCGTCGTGATCGAGGAGTCGCTCGACCCGGGCACCAACGTTCGTAACGCCGGGGACGACATCGCTGTGGGTGCCGAGGTCTTCGCCTCGGGAACGTTTCTCGGCGCCGCTCATATCGGGGTGCTCGCGAGCCTCGGGGTCAGCAGCGTCCTGGTCCATCCTTTGCCCAAAGTGGGCGTTCTTTCGACCGGCGACGAGCTCATCACCAAACCGGGACCCCTGAAGCCCGGCAAGATCCGCGACTCGAACCGCCCTGCACTGCTCTCCCAGTTGCGCAGAGACGGGTTCGCACCCGTCGATCTCGGCGTGGTGGGCGACGACGAGGTCGAGCTCACCAAAGTCCTCGAACACGGCGCCTCGGTATGCGACGCCCTCGTCGCCAGTGGCGGGGTGAGCGTCGGTGATCGTGACGTGGTGAGGCTCGTCCTCGAGACGCTCGGCGGAGATGCGATGCGGTGGATGCAGATCGCGGTGAGGCCGGCCAAGCCGTTCGCGTTCGGCACTCTGGGGCCGACCTCGGTCCCCGTCTTCGGGCTTCCCGGTAACCCTGTCTCGGCCTTGGTCTCCTACGAACTCTTCGTCAGACCCGCTCTCAGGTCAATGGCAGGAATGCAGAACCTCGATCGCCCACGCCTCTCTGCGATCGCCTCGGTCGACCTGCGCCGCCAGCCGGACGGCAAGGTCCACCTGATGCGCGCGATAGCGAGCCGAACAGAGGACGGCACCCTGCGCGTGGAGCCTTGCGGCGTCCAGGCATCGCACATGCTCCACGCCATGGCCGACGCCAATGCGCTCGCCATCGTCCCCGACGGAGACGGTGTCGCTGCAGGAGACCGGGTCGAGGTCCTTCTTCTCGACCCCGAGCAGGTCGAGCCACCGGGGAGCGAAGGACCGTGGTGAGCATCTAAGAACCCCGGCCCCTACGCAGAGGACCCGGTCTCACCGATTTCGCCAGAGACCCACCCCGCACGATTCTCCGGAGGGACGAGCACGCAGTGGGTGCCCCGGTAGATCGTGGGTATGCACTTGTTGCAGTGAATGCACAGCGACGCGCTCGACGAACCGTCGTGGAACCGTTTGACGAGATCCGGCTCTCGAAGAAGCGCCCGGCCGAGTGCAACGAACTCGAAGCCCTCTGCCATCGCGAGCTTGACGGTCTCGTACCTCGAGATCCCTCCGAGGAGCACGAGTGGGATCGACAGCTCCGCACGGAATTGGCGAGCGAAGGGCAGCAGGTAGGCCTCTTCGTAGGGGTACTCGTGGAAGAAGCGCTTCCCGAACAAGCGAAACCCGGTTCGGATCGGCTCGCGGAAGGCTTCGGCCATCTCTCGGATAGGGGCTTCGCCACGAAACAGGTACATCGGGTTCTCGAGGGAACTCCCGGCGGTGACCTCGAGCGCGTCGGCGCTGCCGTCTTCCTGGATCATCCTGCCCACCTCGACGCTCTCGTCGATCCACAGGCCACCATCGACGCCGTCGGCCGCGTTGAGCTTGGCGATCACCGCGAGGCGCCCCTCGGTGGCGTCGCGGACAGCGCTGAGGACTCTGCGTGTGAAGCGCGCTCGGTTCTCGAGCGTCCCACCCCACTGGTCTCGGCGACGGTTGAGCTTCGGGCTCAAGAACTCGCTGAGGAGGTACCCGTGGCCGAGGTGGACCTCCACTGCGTCGAAGCCTGCGGAGGCGAGGAGTCGAGCGCCGCTCGCGAACTCGCCTGTGATCCGTCCAATCTCGTCTTCGGAGAGCGCCACCGCCCGGCGCATGGCCATGGGGCTGAACACCGCGGAGGGAGCCCTGCCACGGAAACCCGTCGCCGCAGCGACCGCTCCGGCGTGCCCGATCTGCGCGCACACGGCCGCACCTTCGGAGTGGACTGCGGCGGCCAGACGCTCGAGCCCGGGGGCGGCTTCGGGACCGAGGATGATCTCGTTCGGCGTCCCACAGCCGTCGGGGGCCACAGCACAGAACGCCACGTTTGTCATGGCGACGCCGCCGGCGGCCATGACCCGGTGGAACTCCACGAGCCGCTCCGTCACCACATGCCGCCGGGTGAGGCCCTCGAATGTCGCCGCCTTCAAGAACCGGTTGCGAAGCTCCAGGGGTCCGAGTGTCGTCGCTTCGAAGGGCTCCGGCGGCATTGCTTGCTCCTATTGCTCATTGTTCCGATGTCGAGCTGCCACCCCAAGCTACTTGAGGGCCGTCGAATTCCTCAGTGCTTGTAGAGCCCTCCCGTCGTGCAATCAAAGGAGTTGGTGGCCGCCGGATACACGCGCACGAAGCTGTCGCCGGAGATCTTGAAGTACGCGAAGCACGGCGTGGGCACCTTTTGGCCGTAATTCTCGGAAGGCGGAACGACCCCTCCCCCGTTCCACTGGCCGATCTGCTGCAACTGCGCCAACAAGGCCGCGCGGGTCAGATGGGCCCCTGCCGCCTTCGCCGCCCGTAGGAAGGCCAGCCCGGCGGACCAGGCGAGCGGCCCGAAGATGTCATGAGTGGTCCCGGGCGCAACCCTGTTGAGCCAGCTCGAATAGAGCTCGAACCCGGGGTTCGACGAGCCCTCCTCGTAGGAGGCGGTCTCCATGAGCACGAGGTTGCCGTTTGCATCTCCCTGGCTCTCGGTGAGGAAGTGCTGGGTGTACTCCTCGGAGAACCAGTCGACGACTTGGGGTTGGTAGTTGGCTTGAGCCATCGACTGGACGAGCCTCGCCGCCGAATTGTCGTCGGAGATCTCGGTCACGTACTGCACCCCCGCGGACTGCATCTTCGCCACGTAAGGGGCATAGTTGGGCTCCGTCGGCGACACCTCAGCCGTGTAGACGTAGTTGAACCCGACAGTTTCGTAAGCCTGCATCTCCGAAGTGGCCACTTCGATGGTGGCGGGAACGTCCAGGTAGATCATCCCCGCGTGTGTCACCGCGTCGGGATAATGCGACTTCAGCCAGATGGGTGGACCGAGGGGCCAGTAGTGGGCATCGCTGGTCCCGAAGGCGGTGGCGACGTTGGCGAGCTCGGTGGTGCTCACCTCTGCAGCGAGGTCCGGTATCCCGCATGACTGGATCGCAGACGCCCCGCCGTTGTCGAAACCCGACGCATCACCCACTAGAGCGAAGTCGCTTTGGCATGCCTGCTGCGCGTCGGCCGCATTGGTTCCCGCGTCGTTGCCGTCGTCGAAGGGCTGAACCTTGATTTGACGGCCGCATATGCCTCCTTGGCTGTTCACGTAATCGGCGAACGCCTCGGTCGCGTTCTGTGCGCTCTGAGTGAGCCCGGGCGCAACCCCCGAGATGCTCGCGATGTTGCCGATGATGATCGAGTTCGCTGTCACGCCAGTGTCGGTGGCACCTCCGTTGTTCGAGGCATTGCACGATGCGGAGGTCCCGCCTGCATCGCTCGCCGCCGTGGCCGAATTGGCACTCGAAGCGACGCCGGCGGATCCCGTTATGGCCGACCCGGTGACCGATCCGTTCGTCGCGGCCGAACCCGCGCTGCCCGCCGCCCCTGCAGAAGAGGTCCCAGCGGCAGAACGATCAGACGCATTGCCGCTTCCCCCGATCGCACCCTTTGCAACTTGAAGGGCCACCCCCGAAAGACGCGAACCGCATGCGCTCAGGACGATCGACATCAGCACGACCAATACGACGGCGAGCCGACAAGTCGATGCCGTGCACGGTCGGCCGATCATCCTCACGGTGGCTCCCTCCCTCCGCCGCTCACCGGACCCGAAGACCCGGATCGCAGCCAGCCCCCCGTGCTCGGCTCTCCTCCGTTACAAGCTCACCTGCTCCGTTGCGAGCTCAGCTTTGTCTCGCTATCTCCTGCTCCGCGAGCTCGTGCTCATCGAGCCCGTGGATCCTTCAGTCCCACAAGCCGACGGGCGCCTTTCCGATGCCGTAGTGCCCGGGAAGCGGTTCTCTGGACCCGGCTCGCTCGACGCGCTTGCGCATGCCCTCGCTCAGCGCGTTCGCCTTGATCATCTCGATGAACAGAGCAGTGGCATTCCCCACGTCGAAGAAATCCCGTTGCCAGGACCACTGCCAGTTCCCTCCGTAGCGGAACCAGCTGCCACCGAGCCCCTCCACCTGATAGGGACTCCCATCAGGCCGCGTGGCGTTTGCGATCTGCTTCCACAGACCGATGACCTCTCCCTGGGCCGGATCGACGAGCACCCTCTGGTACGGATAGGTCCATCCGTCGAGCCCGCCCATCTCCAATCCCAGAGCTACGTCGCGGATCTCCTCTCGGCCAACAGCCATGAATTCCTCGTTCGGTCCGAGGTTCCATCCATAGGTGGCGTCCTCGGTGTACATCTCGGCCATCGGACGCCAGTCCTTGGCCGCCTCTGCGCGGCGATTGGCATCCAGCCACCGCTCGACCATCTCCGAGAGCTCGCTGTATGAGTACGACGACACTCAGTCCTCCTGGATCCGTAGTGCGCTGGTGGGACAGAAAGCCACGGCCTGCTCCAAGCGAGACCGGAACGACCCCGAAGGGGACTCGTCGAGAATCGTGAGCACACCCTGCTTCGAGACCGAGAACACCTCAGGGACCTCGGACTCGCAGACGCCATGGCCCTGGCAGAGGTCTCGGTCGACGACGATCTTCACGAAGGTCCCCTGCGCCGGTATCGGACGGCACACGGTCGTGCCAGCTGTACGACCATCTTCGAGTGGTCGTTTCGGTAGGTCTCCGACGGCTGTGCCAGCTCGAACTCCCACCCGCGCAGCAGCACCGAGAAGATGGCCTTCAGCTGCATCATTGCGAACGGTGCGCCCACACATCGGTGTCTGCCTGCGCCAAATGGGATCCAAGTCCATGGGTTCGTACGGTCCTCTTCGCGAGGTACTACGTATCGCTCGGGCACGAAGGAGTCGGGGTCGGGAAAGTCCTCGGGTATCCGGTTCGAGACCGACAGGCTCGCCCCCACCAGCTTCCCCGAGGCGATCCTGTAACCGAGCACGTCGAGCTCCTGCTTTGCGACGCGCAGCACGAGGATGAGCGGCGGATGCAGCCTCAGCGCTTCTTTGATCGCCGACTCAAGTCGCGGCATGGACCGAAGCGCCTGATAGCTGACCTCCTCTCCTCCCGCGTAGAGCTCGTCGAGCTCCGATACGACCTCTTTCATCTCCTCGGGGTTACGCAGCAACTCGATGAGGGTCCATGCGGCTGTTCCCGAGGTCGTGTGATGACCGGCGAACATCATCGATATGAACATCCCGGTAACGGCGTCGGTCGGGAACCGAGGCGACCCGTCCTCCTCCCTGATCGACATGAGCACGTCGAGCAGATCGCGTTCTTCATCCTCGCCCGGTGCTTCCGGGGCCGCGGCTCGACGGTCCATGATCTGCTGGACCAAGTCGACGAGACCTCGTCGCGCTGCGTCGCGCCTCTCGAAGCTCTCGATCGGCGCGTACGGGTCGACGTAGGCCAATGCGTCGGTGCCCCGTTCGAGATCGTGGTACAGCTCGGCGAAGCGCCTGTCGAGCTCGCTCCTGAACTTCTTGCCGATGAGACACGCCGAAGAGGTGTAGATCGTCAGCTCCGCGAACCAGTCGAGCAGGTCGATCGTTCCCTCGTCGGAAAGCCGGCTCGCCATCTCGTTCACCTCGTGCGCGATGGTCGAGGCGTGTCCTCGCATGAACTTGTCCCTGAGGGCCTGGTTGTGCAGCATCTCGCGCCGCCGCTCGGGCGGTGCGTCGAAGACGACGCCCTCGCCGAAGATCGGGGTCATGAACGGGTAGGCCTCGGCTTGGTCGAGGGCCTCCTCGGGGGCTCTGAAGAAGAACTCGTTGGCGTCGGCTCCCGTGAGCAACACGACGTCTCTGCCCGCCAGCCGGAACTGGCCCACGTCCCCGCACTCGTCGCGCACCCTCTGCATGAGACCGATCGGATCGCGCCTCAACTCGTCCAGGTGCCCGTGCTCTTCCTCGCCTCCCGAGACCATTGGCGGCTCGGACAGGGTCACGTCGATGCTCATATCTCTGCTCTTTCGCCGTCTCGTCGAGATTCTCTGTCTTCTTCTTTTCTAGGCGGGGCCTCGGGGCGCACCTCGACGAGGGTCAAGTGGACCCCGCGCGGAGCCTCGACGATGGTGCGAACCGCGCCTGCTACAGCGTCGGGCTGAAGGAAGTGGTGGTGACGCGCCACGCCCCAGCGGATCCACTCGCCGAGAACTTCGGTAGTCTCCTCGGGATCCCAATCCGATCCCATCTCGGTGACGGTCTGGCCCGGCTGCACGACCGAGGCGCGCACGCCTGTCCCCTCGAGCTCCATCTGGAGGGTGCGCGCATATCCCTCGAGCCCCCACTTCGAGGCCACATAGGCGCTCGTTCGCACGCGGGGGTGGCGCACGACTTCGGACGTGACGAAGACCACGTCCCCTCGGCCGCGCCGGACCATCTCGGGCAGGAGCAGGGCGATCAGGCGGTGCACGCCGAGCAGGTTCACCTCGAGCGTCCTCGCGAATTCGTCCGGTGCCGGCTCGACGACCGAGTCCGGAAGGCTGAGCCCCGCTGCAGAGACGAGGATCTCGATCTCTCCGAGCACCTCGGTGGCAGCCTTGGCGAAAGGCTCGATCGAGCCCGGGTCGGACAAGTCCAGGCGAAGAGCATGGGCTTCCCCGCCGCGCTCGCGGATCTCGCTTGCGACCTGCTCGAGACGATCGAGCCGCCTGGCCCCGAGGACCACGGGATGGCCCGCCCCGGCAAGCATTCGGGCAGTAGCGCCCCCGATGCCAGACGACGCGCCGGTGACCACCGTGGGACGTCTGTTCGGGTGAGGTTCGAAATGAGGCATCTACGTCCTATTCAGCGGATCGAGACCGTGGTCGGCAGCGCCGCAAACCCCCGCACGTTGATCGAGTGGACGCGCTCGGCGCTGTCGAAATCGACTTCGTAGTCCTCGACCCGCGTGACCAGCTCGTGCAAGCCGACGCGGGCCTCGAGGCGGGCGAGGGACGCACCGAGGCAGAAGTGGCGTCCGCTTCCGAAGCTGATGAGCTTCGAGGTGTCGCGATCGAGGTTGTAGACATCTGGATCTTCGAAGACCTGCTCGTCACGATTGGCGGAGCCCAAGAGAAGCAGGACCCGGCTGTCGTCCGGCACCACCGAGCCGCACAATTCCACGTCGCCTGTCGTAACCCTCAACAACATCTGAGTCGATGTGTCGAAGCGCAGGGTCTCCTCCACCCATTGCGGGACGCGGCCAGGATCTTCGAAGACCTTGGCTCTCTCGTCGGGGTAACGCCTTGCCCAGTACCAGGCGTTGGCGAGGAGCTTGGTGGTGGTCTCGTTGCCGGCCACGGTCATCAGGAAGAGAAACGAGATGATTTCGTCGTTGCTCAGACGGTCGCCGTCTACGTCCGCGTCCAGCAAGGCGGACGTGAGGTCGTCCCGGGGCGTCCGGCGCCGCTCGCCGACCATTTCTGCGAAGTAACCGGCGAGACGCAGGGCTGCGTCCAAGCCCTCGGGCGGAATGTCGAAGAGACCTTCTTCGCGGTGAACCAACAGATCGGCGAGCCTGCGGACTTCGGGCCGGTCCGCTCGGGGTACGCCCGTCATCTCGGAGATCACGTCCATGGGCAAGCGGCCTGCGAAGTCACCCACGAAGTCGAACGACTTTCGCTCCAATGCAACGCCGATATGCTCGAGGGCGATCGCCCGAACCTTCGATTCGAGCTCCGCCACTCTCCTCGGGGTGAACGCCCTCGACACGAGGGATCGCATCCTCGTGTGGCGTGGGGGGTCCATCGCCAGGAACGACATAGCTCTGTGCGCCTCGGGACCGTATGCCGCAGGGTCGAGCGACACCCCGAATCGGTTCGAGAGCTGCGTGGGGTTGCGAAAGGCCCCGAGAACGTCCTCGTGGCGCGACAACGCCCAGAAGTCGAGCTCTTCGTTGCGATACAAACGAGCCTCTGCCCGCATCCGTGCGTATGTGGGGTAAGGGTCTTCGTGGATCTCGTAGTCGTAAGGGCTGTAGCGAATAGCCGCCGCCTGACGGCTCATCGTTGATCTTCGACAAGAAGCTTGGCCACTCTTCCGAGCACCTCTGGAATCTCGTCGAACGTTATGTGTGCCATGCCGCCCCAGAGCATCGCCCCTGAATAAGCAAGGTCGAGTGCTTGCAGGACCAATGGGTCCGCATCGTCTCCGAGGGCGCCGGCTATCCGAGAATGCACGGCATTTCCGAAGCGAAGGCGCGCCGAGCGGACGTCAGGGCCGCTTCCTAGGAGCGCTGTGGTACAGGCACCGGCTAGCTGTGGGTCGTCGGCCATGAAAAGGGCGAGCGCGCGGAGTTCGACCGTCACGCGCTCGAGCGCCGTCGAACCGGGATCGTGCGCGATCTCGGGGAGCAGGAGCATCCTCTGCCAGAGCACCTCGGCTAGCAAGTGGTCCTTCGACGCGAAGTACGTGTAAGCGGTGGCCGGCGCGACTCCTGCGCGCTTGGCGGCGCTTCTCACCGTCATGCCCTCGTACCCGCGCTCGCGCGCTTCGTCGGCGGCAGCTTCGAGCAGCTGCTCGATGAGGGCTGCCTGCCTGTCGTTGAGGCGCCGCCGGGTGGTCTCCACGGCTCGGTCGTGGGCCTGGAGCGCCATCAGGACGGTACGTGGGGGGTCCCGTCGCGCATGGCGGGAAACTTGAATGTCGCCGCCGTCGTGGCCGAGGTGATGCGGGTGATCTCGGCTTCTGGCAGCGTCTCGGTGTCGTCGTCGATGACGACCTCCCAGCGACAGTGAGGAACGCGGTCTGCGGGTGCGCGCGGCGGCCTGTGAACCGGTCTGATCCGTGCCTTCGGGTTGACCGCCTGCGCGGTGACGTCGAAGGTGCCGTCCTCGATGTGGTGGCACATCCCTGTCACCATTCGCTCGCCCCACGGCTCGGCGTCCATCAGGGCTCCACAGTGTGCGAGCTCGAAATATCCGCGATGCTCGTCTACGACCTCGTATCGCACGTCCATGTAGTGGTGCGGGAAGCCGGGATCGAGTTGGAGCACTTTGAAGATCGCCGGTACACCATCTCCTTCGATGCGCATGATCTCGCGCAGGCGATTCCCGTAGATCGGGCTCGCCCCCCTCCACTCCTCCACGGCGAGCTCGTTCACCGCGTCGCCTCCGTATCGAATCCCGATGGCGGCGCACATCGATCGGTCGAGAAGGTGCACGATGAGAGCGAACTCCCGAACCAGGCGAACGAGAGCCTCCTTGGAGAGATCCTCGTAGCGGAAGTCGGGATCGAAGGGGCCCGAGTAGTCGTTGCGATCCGCCATGAAGTCAGACTACTGTCCGAACACCTGTCTGGCTAGCGGCGGCTGGGGGTGACAAATGAACTCCGAAAAATCCCCCACCACAGGGGTCATTGGCCTCGGCAGCATCGGGCGGGGCGTGGCCGGCGCACTCGCGCGAGCAGGCCTCGACCTGTTCGTCTGCGACGTCCGTGCCGATGCCACGGCCGAGTTCGCTGACACGGCACGCGTGGCGGAGGCCCCTTCGGAACTCGGATCGTCGTGCGACGTGATCGTGGTTGCGGTCGTGGACGACGAGCAAGTGCTGTCGGTGCTCGCCGGGAATCGGGGGGCTCTCGCCACTGCATCGCCCGGTGCGACCGTCGTCGTTCTCTCCACCATCTCCCCCGCCACGATCCGAAAGCTCGCCGAGCTTGCCGGGGCGCGTGGCGTCGAGGTCCTCGACTGCGGGGTGACCGGGGGGCCAACTGCTGCGAACGAAGGGTCGCTCGTGTCGATGGTCGGTGGCGAGGAAACTGCAATCGAGCGGGTGCGGCCGGTACTCGAGGCCTTCAGCTCCCTCGTGGTCCACATGGGTCCGCTCGGTTCCGGGCTCCAGGCGAAGCTCGCCCGGAACGTGGTCCAGTACGGATCGTGGCTGGCCGCCTATGAGGGACAGGTCCTGGCCGAGGCCGCAGGCATAGATCTTGCAAAGCTGGCCGAGGTGATACGGGCGAGCGACAAGATGATCGGTGGCGCCTCGACCCTCATGTTTCGCCGATCGGTCAAGCCCTTCGCGGCCGACGACGACCGAGGGCTGGTGAGCGCGATGCAAGCGGCGGCGTCCTTGGCCCACAAGGACGTGCGCGCGGCGCTCGAGCTAGCGGAGGTCCTCGGGGCCTCCCTACCGCTCGCCGCAATGATCGAGACGCGCGCCGACGCGATCTTCGGGGTCGGCGTCGACGTCACCGATCCGGCCCATCCGAGCCAGAGAGGGTAATGCGATGAGCGAAGCGCACCGTCCACCGCGACCCGACCGCGACGGCGGCCGAAAGAAGATGACCGAGGTGTACAACTTCACGGTCGATCCCGAAAGCCTCGAGGGAGACTTCGTGGCGTACACCGTGGACCATCTCTTCGGCGACGTCTGGAGCCGGCCTGGGCTCAGCGTTCCGGAGCGCAGGTTCGTCACCATTGGGGTCCTTGCGGCCTTCGGGAGATCAGAGCTGTTGGAGGTCCAGTTCCAGGCGGCTCTCGAAAACGGTGAGCTCCGGGAGGACCAGGTGCGCGAGCTGGTTATCCACCTGGCTCACTACGTCGGGTGGCCGCTCGCCACGGGAGTAGACCGGGCAGCCGAAAAGGTCATCGCCCAGCGCAGGAAGAAGCTCGAGGGTGGCGACCAGTCGTGATCCCCTGAGAAGACCCCTCACGGTCGCCGGCGCTTCGTAGGATCAGACAGGTGCGCGAGCTGTTGCGCGGCGCGATCCGCCTCCATGTCCTTCACCATGCGTCCGCGGGAGAGTTGAACGGCGCCTGGATGGCCCAGGAGCTCGCGCGACACGGCTACAAGATAAGCCCGGGAACGCTCTACCCGACTCTGCATCAGATGGAATCAGAGGGCCTGCTCACCTCTCGAAGTGCCGTTCGCGAAGGGCGCGTCGTCCGCCTTTACCGCTCGACGAAACAGGGCCGCGCCTCGCTCGTCGAAGGCCGGCGAGTGCTCTCGGAGCTTGCCCATGAGCTCCTGGGGTCCAAGAGAACAGGGCGATCGTCCGTTCCTTAGGATCCGACGCGCAGCCCGGCAAACGACACAGCCACCCCGATCACGCCGGCGCTCACCAGCCCGACGACCACGTTTCGACGAAGAACGACGATCCATGTAAAGGCCCCAACGAGAACCCCGACCTGCCACAGGTGCGCGAGGGCAAGCCCGAGCGGGATCGACGACCCCGCGATCGCGCCTATCGCTGCAGGACCAGCACCCGTGAGGAAGGCCTGGACCGCTCGGTTTGTGCGAATCCTGTCGAAATGACGTCCACCGAAAAGAACGAAACAGAAGGACGGCGCGAAAGCAACGAGGGCAGCGAGGAGCCCCCCGCCGAGCTTGTGAGCCGCATAACCGACCACTGCGACCGTCTGGACGACGGGTCCAGGGGTGATCTGACCCAGTGCAACCGCGTTCAAGAATTGAGCGTTCGTCATCCAGTGGTACGTGTGCACGGCGTCACTCTGCATAAGCGGGACGATCACGAAGCCCCCCCCGTAAGAGAGAGCGCCGACCTTGAAGGCCTCCCATACGACGGCGCCCACGCCGCCGACGACGGCTACGGCCAGCACGACCGGAAGGCCGCCGAGCCCGCCGAGTGAAGTGGGCGGGCTACGCCACAGCCGCAGCTCGCGAAACGCAACCTCCGCGAGACCCGCGGCCAAGAGCACGAGGACGAGGAACGGCCCGATCGTGGCCGCGGCGGCTCCGCCACATATGGCGTACACAACCCACCGAGCGTGCTCTGCACGTTCAGTTCCGGCACGCTTCCAACTGGCAGGGAGCAGTCCGAGGGCCGCGCTGAGAGCGACCGCCGCCACGGCGGCACCGGCACCGGCGGCCGCACCCTTCGCCCAATGAGGTGGGTGGCTGGAGAGGAACAGACCGGCGAGCGCAAGTATGGCGATCAACCCGGGGACGATGAAGCAGATTCCCCCGACGAGCGCTCCGAGCGGCCCCCGAAGGCGCCACGCGCAGAAGATCGCCAGTTGCGTAGAGGCGGGCCCCGGCAAGAGGTTGGTGGCGGCGATCCCGTCCTCGAATTCGCCGGTGGATATCCAGCAGCGGTCCGAGACGCACAACTTTCGCAGTAGGGCGATGTGCGTAGGAGGACCGCCGAAACCGATACAGCCGATGCGGGTCCACTCGCGTGCGATAGTGGAGAGCCGAACGGGCTCGACGGGGCTCTCCTCGTCCACCGGACTACTGTACTCGGCTTCCGATATCGGTTTCTGATATCTAGGATGGACCCGGACAGTGGCTATCCATGCACAGTTTTGGGGTTTCCAAGGACCCAAAGACACCGGAATTCGCTTTTAACAACCGACACTCTGCGCCCGAGCACCTCTACTGGTATTGTCTCACGAAGGAGTCCTCCGAATTGGACTCCGTCTGCGACGTCCTGGACCCCGACGATGCAAGGCACCGGGGGAAGGATGCCATGATCCGCTCTAGTCGCAATTGGGACCAGAGATTGGTGTTGCGCCAAGCGATGGCAGAGCTGACTCGTGCCGCTGAAGCCGTCGACTGGCTCTCTCGCGACTCTGTCACCTCGATCTCACTTCTCGAAGCCAGCCGTGCCATCCACAACGCGCTAGTCGTGCTCGAGGAGCTGAGCAGTTCCTCGAATGAAAGGGTGCGACCGGGTTAGGCCTGTTCGTCTGGTTGAGTCATCGAAGGGGGGGCTTGGTGACAATGATTCGAGAGGAGTCGGGGGCAGCTTCTTTTCTCGACACTGTTCTCTACGACGAGATGAAACCACCGACGTGGAGCCGGCTCGAGCGGGCGCACTTGGAAGATCCACCTGAGGTTCGGGCATCGGGCGATGATCGACGTAACGCAGAGTCAGTCTGACCGGGCGATCGCGCTCGGCCGGGCCACGATGGTCGCAGTAGCGGCCATCGAGAGCGAGCGCCGGACGATGCGAGTGCTTCCATTGCTTGCCGCTTCCGACGAGTTGCGTGTGCCACTGCACGCGCTCGCTGCATGGTACGAACGTCTGTGCATCGACACTGAGTACGCCACACCGGCTCCTGCAGAGGGCATCGAAGCTCTCCCGCTCATAGCCCAACTGGTCACCGGTACACCCCGTTGCGAGGTCCGTGCCGCATGGTGGGTGGTGCGCGTGGCCGAGGAGGTGGTGGTGTGTCGTCAACTTCTCGGGTCTGGGGACGATTCGGACAGCAGCAAGTTTGAGTTGGCCCTGTCTCAACTCGAGATCGCCATGCATGGTTGGCAACAGCATTCGAGCAAAGACACGGCCGTGATCGCCGGCGAGCGCGGGCGCATGAACTCAACGTCTCGTTGACCGTAGCTTCTGCAGCTCAGGTTTCAGGTGCAGTCCGCCAAGCGTCACAGCGGAAGTCGACGTCGACCGTCACTTCACCCTCAACGCCGAGAAACTCCCTGAGAAGATGGCGCGCTTGGACGAAGAGGGACTGACGTTCTTCGTCGCCGAGATTGATCACCCATGCGAAGGTAGCCAGCAGGCCTACAAGCTCGTCGGCGGTAAGCGCCATCAACCAGGTAAACGTCTGACGCTCAGGCTGAGCGAAACCAACGCCGGGCGGGATCTCCAGCTTTGAGGTCGGGCGGTTCGAGTCGCTGAGGAAACTCGACATCTCCTCATCGGCGCTCACGTTCTGGACGATCAGCTCTCGGGCCTGAGTGACGAATGTCCCCTCGGGGTTTGGACCTGACCACAGAGCGCCGAGGAACCCCCGAGGTTTGAGCACGCGTCGGACCTCCAGGAGAGTGCGTTCGACATCCATCCAGTGCCACGACGAAGACGCCAGAACGGCATCCGCGCAATGGTCACTCAACGGCATGCGTTCGCCGCTGCCCTTGAGGGCCTCGACGTTTGGAAGCTCCTCGGCCAGCACAGCTCTCATCCGGTCATCTGGCTCGATCGCGCTCACGTGGTCGGCCCGATCCAACACCAGGCGGGTCAGCGCTCCCGTTCCCGCTCCGAGATCCACGACGTGGTCGACTCGTTCAGGCAGGTACCAATCGACCGAGACTGAAGGAGGACCGGGACGGTAACGCTGATAAGTAGAGGCGACGGCTCCAAAGCTCCTCGAACGCTTGGCCTTGTCTTCCTCTGCGAGGTGCTGAAGGGCGACCGGGTCATTCTCGCTGCCAGTGGTCATTGCCAGAAGCTAGATCGCCGATGAATGCATCGCTATGAGTGCGGCTCACTCGGCTGCGGCCTTGATCCCCTTAGGCCCGATGTCATTCCGTGTCGACGACCCTGGCTCCCTTGCGGGTCGGCTCGAGCCTCAGGCGGGTGACGCCGCTCATCGAGTCGAGCTCTACCAGAAGATTCGATGGGTCCTCCGGGCACACGATGGTCACCGAGCCACCGTCGCCTCCCGCACCATTCACCTTCCAGCCAGCTGCCCCAAGTGACGAGACGCGCTCGATGACGGCCCGCGCACGATTCCCGACGAGTCCGGGATGGAGCAAGGCCTGAGCCTCGGTGTTGTAAATCATCGCTTCGCCATAGGCTTCGATGTCACCGGCGACCAAAGCGAGAGCCGCGCGATGAGCTGCTGACCGCAGTGGGCGCAGGAGCACGTCGCGATCGGAGCTGCTTAGGCGGGCGATGACAGCTTCGTGTACAGCGCTCGACCGGTGGGGCGCGCCCAGATAGACCGTGACCAGCCGGCGGGTGAGCGCTTCCCAAGTGTCGTTGCTCAGTTGCAGGGCCTGCACCTCTACCGTCGGGTACGGTCCGACGACGATGAGATTGGCGCCGCCATAGGCAGCAGCAATCTGGTCCTGGACTCCGCTTTGCAGTCCTAGATCCTCGGTCTCGGCATGGTGGGCCTCCGCGGCGAGCTCGTGCATATCGGTCACCTCTCCCGCTACAGCGCGAAGCGCCGCGACGAGGGCCACGACCACGGAAGCCGAGGTCCCCAATCCGGATCCGGGCGGCACCGCAGATGCAACCTCCACTTTCACTGAAAAGCCGGGCGGGCACCAACGGCTCAAGGTCGTCTCGAGCAGCGGATGGCGGTTCGGCGGTGCGTGCACGGGGAAGCTGTATCGCTCCCCAAACGACTTGACCCGGAGATCGACCGTTGCTTCGCCAGCACTGTCAAGCGAAGAGAGGTCGACCGACACCTCCGTCCCCTCCGAAACCGCCACATTGCATACCGCTCCATGTCCGGCGAACCAGGTGTCGGTCCATCCGCCGGCATCGAGCACTCGCACCGGCGCCCTGACCGTGATCCGAGCAGTCACAAGGCCAGCTTGCTACGTCCTCCCAGCCCGCTTCGGGTCGTCCGGGGAAGGCCCTGGAGGGTGGCGGGCGGCCAATGACCCGGTGGGCTTCGGCACGCTCGAGCTGTCGCTCGCTGACCGAACCAGCAAACCCGTGCCCTTGGCTCAGGTCGCGGGCGGGCCCCCACGGGTACAGTCGCCGCGATGATCGAGCGGGCGCCGTTCGGGCGGACGGGGCATCTGAGCAGCCGCGTGGTCTTCGGCGCCGCCGCGTTGGGCACCACCACCCAGGAGCGTGCCGATCAGGTGCTGCCGGAGCTGCGCGAGTTCGGCGTGAACCACCTCGACACTGCGGCCGCCTACGGCGACGCGGAGCTGCGCCTGGCGCCGTGGCTTGCCGCCAACCGTGAGGAGTTCTTCGTGGCCACCAAGACCGGCGACCGCAGCGGGCCGGCAGCAAGGGCCAGCCTCGAGCGCTCGCTCGAACGGCTCGGCGTCGACCACGTCGACCTCGTGCAACTGCACAATTTGGTCGAGCCCGACGAGTGGGAGGTCGCGCACGCCCCGGGTGGCGCCGTCGAGGCGTTGGCCCGCGCTCGCGACGAGGGGCTCACCCGTTTCGTCGGCGTCACCGGCCACGGCCTGCGCATCGCCGCCATGCACCGGCGAAGCCTCGAGCGCTACGACCTGGACTCGGTGCTCCTGCCCTACAACGCCGTGCTGCTCGCCGATCCGTCCTACCGTGCCGAGGTCGAGGCCCTCCTCGAGACGTGCGCGGCGCGCGGCATCGAAGTGCAAGCCATCAAGTCGGTGGCGCGCCGGCGGTGGCCCGAGGACCACCAGGGCCCGCGCTTCAGCTGGTACGAGCCGTTGCCCGCCGGCGAGGAGCTACGGCACGCCGTGGCATTCGTGCTGTCGCAGCCCCAGCTGTTCCTGAACAGCTCGAGCGACCTACGGCTGTTGCGCCCGACCCTGGAGGCCGCCGGCGCGCCGGCGCCCACGTCCGATGAGCTCGCACGAGACCTCCGCGTCCTCGAGGTGCAGCCTCTGTTCGACGGCGCCGCGCTCGACCGCATCTGAGCGGCATCGCCCACCAGTATCGGTCCTCGCGTGTAGTCCCGCGCGGTTATGGCGGATTCCTGAGAAACAGGAACGCCGAGGTTACGCCGGTCTTCCTTCGCGTTGATCCGGTTTGAACAAACCTACTAAACCTATTAAATTGATCGAATTACTGGTCTATGGCCGCGCTGTAGGCACGAAGCGGAACGGAGAAAAGACGTGAACAGGAGAATCACCTTTGCGGCCTGCGCCGGCGTGATGGCCGTAACTTCGATCACAGCCGGTTGCGGGGGATCGGCTGGTGCCAAGAGACCCGAGGCCTCACCGCCTGTGGCGGCGAGCGCATCGCTACCCTCGTTCCTGCGCCTCGGATACCTGGTCAACCTCACCCACGCCGACGCCATGGTCGGGATTGGTAAGGGCTTCTTCGGCAAGTACCTGGGCTCGAAGACGCACCTACAGACGAGCACGTTCAACGCGGGACCCGCCGAAGTGGATGCCCTCGACGAGGGAGCTCTCGACGCGGCGTACATGGGTCCAAGCTCGGCGATCACTCCTTACGAGCAGTCCGACGGACAGGCGCTCGAAGTGGTCTCAGGAGCCACTTCCGGCGGCGCTTCGTTGATCGTCGGCTCCTCGATTACTTCTGCGGCGCAGCTGAAGGGCAAAACTCTCTCCACTCCGCAACTCGGCAACACCCAGGACGTGGCGCTGCGCTACTGGTTGAAGACGAAGGGGCTCACGAGCAACCCCGCTGGCGGCGGTGACGTGACCATCCTGCCGCAGAGCAACTCGGCGATCGTCACCGCGTTTGCCTCGGGTCAGATCGCCGGCGCATGGGTGCCTGAGCCCTACGCGACCGAGATGGTGCAAGAGGGCGGCCACGTTCTCGTCAACGAGGCAACCCTTTGGCCGAAAGGTCAGTTCTCTACCACCGTGCTCGTAGTCCGAAAACAGTTCGCCGCGCAGTACCCGTCTGCAGTGAGAGAGTTGCTCGAAGGACAGGTAGCTGCGACCAGTTTCATCGACGCCCATCCGGTCGAGGCGCAGCAGGTGGTGAACCAACAGTTCACCAGCCTCTCTGGAAAGCCCCTGAGCCAGCCGGTCATAGCAGCGGCGTGGAAGAACATCATCTTCACCGACGACCCGGTGGTCTCCTCCTGGGCCACCGACGCCACCCACGCAACCGCAGTCGGTCTCGGCGTCGGAAGCCTACCTGTGAGCGGCATTTTCGATCTCGGTCCTTTGAACCAGATCCTTCTCGCCGATCACAGCGCGCCCGTGGCTACCCCCGCCTTGGCGAAGAAGTAGGCCTCCTTGAGACATCTGTACGACGCTGGCCCGGGACCGGGAACCCTGCGGCCTCGCTCGGGGGCCGCGGTCTTTGTCGAGGGGCTCTCCGTAGTGCACGGCCACGGCGCCCGCGCAGTTGCTGCCATCGAGGACCTGACACTCGAAGTCGAGCCTGGTGAGTTCGTCTGCGTGATCGGTGCCTCTGGATGCGGGAAATCGACCCTCCTCCACGTGCTCGCGGGGCTGGATCCTCCGACAGCCGGGAAGGTCGAGGTGACCGGGCGCCACGCCGCGCTCATGTTCCAAGAGGCGGCACTCTTTCCGTGGTTGACCGCGGCAGGCAACGTCGAGTTGGCGTTGCGCCTGCGCGGAACGGACAAGGCCGAGCGCCATCGGCGGGCGCGCGAGCTTCTCCATCTCGTACAGCTCTCGGGAGCCGAGGAGCGCCGCCCCCATCAACTCTCCGGCGGCATGAGGCAGAGGGTCGCGCTCGCTCGGGCATTCGCTCAGGATGCCGACCTACTCCTCATGGACGAGCCGTTCGGGGCACTCGACGCTATGACGCGCGATGCGCTCCACCAGGAGCTCGAGTTGCTGTGGGGCGCCGGGGACTTCTCTGTCGTGTTCGTGACCCACAACGTACGAGAGGCGGTGCGCCTGGGAGATCGCGTGGTGCTGCTGACCAGCAGACCGGGGCGGGTCTCCAAGGTCTTCGAAGTCACCATCGAAAGACCGCGCCGTCACAACACGGCCGAGGTCGGAGAACTTGCCCGGGAGATCACCGACACCCTCTTGGAGGAGGTACGCAGCCATGGTCGTAGACGCTGACGTACAGGCAAGGATCGCCGGGCTCGACGCGCTGGCACTCGCCGACACAAACAGGCCGAGTCGGCGGCGGGACCTCTGGAGAGCGCTCTGGCCGAAGGTCGTTGCGATCGCCTTGGTACTGGCGATCTGGCAGATCGCCGTGTGGTCGCACCACTGGCGCTCGTACGTCCTCTACGGTCCGGGACCGACCCTTTCGTACCTGAAGCATTTGGTCGTGACCGGCGCATTCTGGAGCTCTCTTGGAGTCACCGCCCGCCGCGCGCTCGAAGGCTTCGTTCTTGCGATCGTGATCGGCTCAGTCGTTGGGATCGCTACGGCGCGCAGCTGGGTGGTCCGCAGCGCGATCTCTTCGCTACTGACGGGACTGCAGTCGATGCCGACGATCGTTTGGCCGTTGTTCGGCGCGATGCTCCTCGGGCTCTCCAATGGCGCCATCCTGCTAGTGGTGGTCCTAGGTACATCTCCATTTGTTGCACGGGCCATCGTGAGCGGTCTCGACCAGGTGCAGCCGATCTTGATCCGCGCCGGCAGAACTCTCGGCGCACGTCGGCTCACACTGATCCGCCACGTGATCCTGCCGGCGGCCTTTCCGTCCATCGTGACGGCCCTCCAACAGGGCT
>DAIQQK010000271.1:0-2670 GCA_036786835.1 Acidimicrobiales bacterium
TTGGGACCAGCAATCAAGCGGTGGACCCTCAGAGAAGTATCAATGAACGGGGGCACCCTGGCGCCACTCACCAGCGCAGGCAGCCGTCGGTACGCGGTGGACCCCGGGTGCAGCTTTGGTTAGCTACTTCCTGACCGGATGCTCAGGCTCAGAATGCCGGCAATACGCTCTAGCCTTCGGGCATTGACACTGGCGCCCGCCACTGACACCACACCTCCAGCATGCTCAGCATCCATCTGGACTACGCGCCTTCCGGCCCACCACCACGACCGTCTCGTATTTGTTTGGACGGATCGGAAGTCAGATAGCGGGAAGGCAGAGTGGAGGCGGCCCGAGTTGCGAGCGAGGCCAGCCGTCGCCTCGAAGAGCAGAGCGCGCTGCTCCGTGAGGCAAAACGCGTAGTCCGGCGTCACATTGAGCTCCCCAACCTTCCCAGGTCGGAAAACGATGGCCTGCGCCACGATGGACTCTCCTGGACCCAAGACACCATCGATGAGCTTCTTGGCCTGTCCCACGTGATTGATGTCTAGCCGGTCGTGATCGACAAGTCCCACCATCGAGCGACGGGAGGTAGGTGCATGCCTCCCAGCCGGCGATATGGGGAAGGCCGGGGCACGACGTACAGGAGCGCCTTGAATAACTATTCTTCGCCGTGCGTCAGCATTGATTCCCGGCAACATCTGGCACAGTCCGCTCGGCACGATGGAGGGTTCAGGATGAATCCAAGACTTGGGAAGGTCGTGCTGGGCCTGAGCGCAGCGGGTTATCCGCTCACGGAGCTCGCCATTCGACGACTTGGTCGGCCAGGTGCCGTCGTTACTGAGGTTGCTTGTTGCGGACTGGCAGTCCGTGATGCAGCCATGGTCGTGGTCGGCGTTCCCACCCGCCTTCGGCTAGGGCCGGCCATTCTTCTTTGGATGGAGTTGACAGCCGCGGTTGCCGCAAGTTGCCTGGGACTCAAGTCCGCAATCGACGATGAATCCTGCGAGCGTGCTCGTGCGGATCCGGGGCCGGCTGAGATGGCCCGTCGCTTCGCCGTTGGGGCTCTATTCGGTCTGCACACCGTAAGATTCTGGATCTACCTCCAACCCGATCAGGGGCGGAAGCGAACCAATCACTGACTGATCCCGCCGCTGGCGTCGTCACCGAGGGCACGGTATCCAGCCCTCTGGGTGCCCCACCGACCCGGCGAAGTGGGACAGTTATGAGCCCCGTGACAGTTCAGACGCCAACGGCGTGGCGCCCGCTCTCGAGCCACATTCGTAATGCCGGATCGAGAGCGGACGCCGCTGTCTCATAGAGCGCAAGATCGTCGGGGGTCAACACGCCGCGCCATCGACCACTGTCGCCCTTGTAGAAAAAGCTGTCTGCACCACCTTTCCACGTCATTGACATTGGGTCCTCGGTGCCGCGTGCTTCATTACGCATAGCTTCCAGTCCGACCGTTGCGACCAAAGCAGGCCAGGAATCCTCACTCACATCGATGTCGCAGAATTGGGCGATCCGCCGTATCTCAGACTCGGGGTCGGCTTTGAGATCACCGAAGTGGACGAACAAGACATTACGAAGCGCCCGCACCTCCCACCAGGTCGAGAGGTGGTGGTGATGCGACCAATACGGCCAGCCATCGGGCTCCCACTCGAACCATCCTTCACTCACCCACTGCGGCCACAACTCGCCCGGCGTTGACGGGCAGCGCGGGAATTCCGGACCTGGTCGATCGGGGTCGTTGAACAGTTGGTACATCCGATCGGTGTAGGACGAATAGTGATTGAACAACGACATGAAGACGTCGCGGGTGTCGCGGCCAACGACGATGTACTTCGCCTGTGGAAAGAACCGCAGACCATCGGCGGCAAGATGGCTCTTCATAAACCTGCGATGACGCTGTGCTTCAAGACGGTCGAGGATCGGTTGCACTGGACCAACGAATCGAGCATCGATCCACGGCGAGATTTCGGACAGCCTCGCACGCAAAGGACCCGGCCCGAGGATCAGGGCAGCGAGGATACGTTGCGTCCATGTCGTGCCGGCCTTGTACGCCGTCGTAACGAAGATGTCGTCGTCGCGTGGTACGAACTGGTCCCAACGTGTGCTGTCGAGGTGGTGATTGCGGTACTCCCGGGTCCGCTCGGGTGGTTCCAGCCTCATGGCGACAAATCATGCCACCGTGCCACTCTGTGGACTTGGCCGAGCCGTTCCGCATAGCACCACCCCACCCCGGCCCGGCGTTCGGGGGCAGGTCTCCAGCAGCTTGTCAACCGGATTATTGGGACACATCTCCGCGAGACTGACGGCCCGGAGCCTCGGACGAGTCGGTGATCTCCGGCATCATGGGGTCTGCCGAGTTCGACAGCGACGCTTCGGGCGCATGAACTGCGACGCCCGTAGCGTCAGCCGGGCAGGCGGACCGGCTGACGGTTGCGGATCGACAACAGAAGACCATCGACTGCAAACACGGCACCCGCTCCGACGCACACACCGCCGAGAGCGTCCGTCGGGTAGTGCCAATGCAGCACTACCACCGCAGCACAGACCGCCACGACGACTACTCCACCCGCCACGGCCACCATGGGCTTGGCGAACCGAGGCACCACGAGGAATGCCGCGGCAGCGAGCGCAGCCACAGCGGTGACTGTTCCCGACGGGTACGACAGGGAAGTGCCCTCG
>DAIQQK010000125.1:0-9413 GCA_036786835.1 Acidimicrobiales bacterium
AGAGCGCAGCACTGATAATGCTGAGGTCGCTGGTTCGATTCCAGCTAGCCCCACTGGCGAACGGCCTGGTTAGCGAGGTTGCCGCTCCTCGCTCAGCCTCCTTGGCCGAGCAGTCCGTGCGCGATCTGTGCCACATTGAGAGTGGAACCTCGACGGGTTGCCTACGGGTTGCGCTCGAATCGTCTGCCGCCGTCGTAAATCGGGCTCGACGCCCATCGACTCGCCAATGTCGGCGTGGGAGATGACGTTCTTCTCGATGTCGGATTCGTTTGCCGGCAGGACAACCACCAAGTCGAGGTCCCTTTTCCGAGAGCTCTTGAAGTCCACAATCGTGTGGTTGACGCCGATGCACACTTTCCCATCCGCGACGTGTTGTCGCAGTAGCGAGCGGGCTTGGCGGCGGAGCCCTCTGCGGAGGTGCTCTCGCCGTGGGAGACGACGTGCTCGGCGAGCTGGCCGCCGCACTGTGGTCCTGTCACGATCCTGGCGCCCCACTCGTCATAAGTGGTGATGAGTCCAATGGATCCTCACAGCACGAATCAGGTGGCGTGACCTCAGACGGGAATAGTGACCTCGCATTCTCGGTTGTCCGGTCTGGCCGCGGTCGTCACTAGGAGCAGAAATGCCACGAACAGGAACCCGCAAGTGGGCCGCGCTCGTCTTCCTTTGCGCCGCTCAGTTCATGATCGTGCTCGACGTCTCGATCGTGAACGTCGCCCTCCCGTCCATTCAGCGTGGGCTCCACTTCTCCGAACAGAATCTCCTGTGGGTGCTCAACGCCTACACCCTTCTCTTCGGCGGCTTCCTGATGCTGGGTGGCCGGGTAGCCGACAAGCTGGGAAGGCGTCGTGTGTTCATGGTGGGAGTGGCGCTGTTCTCGACGGCTTCGTTGATGTGCGGGCTTGCCACGAGCTCGGGCTGGCTGGTGGTCGCCCGCGCCGTGCAGGGACTCGGAGCAGCCATCGCGTCGCCAGCGGCACTTTCGATCCTGACCGTGACGTTCACTGAGGGCCGGGAACGCAACATCGCGCTGAGCATCTGGGGAGCGATCGCAGGAGCCGGCGGGGCGTTTGGCGTGCTCCTCGGCGGAATACTCACCCAAGAGGTTGGCTGGTCGTGGATCTTCTACGTAAACGTGCCGATCGGCGCACTCGTCGTCCTCGCCAGCCCGTTCGTCCTCTCAGCTGCCCGACCCGAGCGCGAGAAGGGCGGATTCGACATACCGGGTGCTGTCACGGTGACCACCAGCCTGGTGCTGCTCGTCTTCGCGTTGGTGAAGAGCAACGACTGGGGGTGGGCATCACCTCGGACCATCGGTGTGCTGGCCGCCGCCGCGGTCCTCATGGCCGCATTCTTCGTGATCGAGCGCCGAACCGAAGCACCGCTCGTGCCGTTGGCGATCTTCCGCAACCGCAGCCTGAGTGTCTCCAACGCCGTGGCGCTCATACTTGGCGCCTCGATCTTCTCGATGTTCTATTTCCTCTCCCTCTACATGCAGCAGGTGCTCGGGTACTCGGCTCTCAAGACCGGGGTCGGTTACCTCAGCATCGCCGGGGCCATCATCGTCGCCGCCGGCGTCGCGCAATCGCTCGTCGCCAAATTCGGTGTGCGCCTCGTGCTTGCGGCCGGGATGCTCCTTGCCGGCGGAGGGTTGGTCTACTTCAGTCAGATCTCGGTGAACGGAAGCTATGTGGGCACCTTGCTGCCGGGGTTCCTGTTGGCCGGTGTCGGGTTGGGGCTCTCGTTCGTGCCCGTCACCATCGGCGCGGTGAGCGGAGTCGACCCTCGAGAGGCCGGCGTGGCTTCTGGGCTGATCAACACGACACAGCAGATAGGAGGGGCGCTCGGTGTCGCCATGCTGTCCACGATCGCTGTCTCCGCTACGACGAGCTTCGTCGTCGGCCACAGCCAGAGCCCGCATGTGGCTCTCGCCGGCCTGACGCACGGGTTCTCTGTCGCCTTCTGGTTCGGAGCACTTCTGGCTCTCGCCGGCGGGGCTGTCGCTCTGCTCGGGTTGGCAGGAATGCCCCGTGGAGCAGCTCGAGAGATTGCAGAGCTCGAGATCGCGCAGGAGGTCGCCTGAGCTTCCTACCCCGCGCGACTGACCCCTGAATCGTCAGGCAGCTTTGGTCATCCCGCGAATCGTCCGGTCACGAACCGATCGATCAGGAAGTAGGCGAGCGGCAGGAACATCACGAGGATGATCCGATCCCTCCAAACGCTGCGCCCTCGCCAGACCGCGAGCCCGATGAAGAACGGGAACAGGAAGAGGACCTGTCGCGTCTCCGAGACGAGGACCGTCTGGAATGCGAAGACGCACCATGCAATTCCGAGGAGAACGCCGTACGAGGGGCGCACGTGGCGGAACACGTAGACGGCCATGACCGCGACGAGGATCGTCGAGACCAGGTCGAAGACCTCCATCGGAGTGCCCACGAACGGATTGAAGATCCGCAAGTGATAGATGTCGCCGATGTTGCGGATGAACGACGTCCACGGCGCGGCCAGCTTCTGCTCCCACTCGGCCTGCACGTGGACGAACGCGAGGGGATCGTCGTAGAGGTGCTCGCAGACGGCCATCCACGCGCCCAGTGCGAGCATCGACGGGCCGGCTACCGATAGCGATCGCAAAGCGAGCCGTCGGCGAGGCGACTTGCCCGAGGTATCTCCCCGGCGACTGGTCCACACCTCGACGAGCGCGGGCACGACCATCACTATCGGGAAGTACTTGGACATCGTGGCCACGGCGAGAAGCACCCCGCCCGCCAGCCACCGCCCTCGTCTCAGAGCCAGGAACGCCCACACGAGCGCTGCCAGGGAGACGGACTCGGGGTATGCCGCTAAGAGGAAGAATCCGGTGGGGAAAGCGACCAAGAAGAAGAGGGTCGTGTCCGCGACCGACCGTCCGAAGTCGAGTGCGGTCAAGCGGTGTAGTCCCGCTAAGCCGATCACCAAGGCAGCTGCACTCAGGATCTGGCTGCTCACCAAATAGGTCGTCCTGGTCAATGCGTGGACCGCGGCCACCGTCCACGGGTAAACGGGCGCGAAGGCGATGTTCGGGGGAAGACCCAACCCGACTCGGGAAGGAACCTCGTGAGCTGCCCGGTAGCCGTGCTGCGCGATGCCGAGGTAGTGGACGGTGTCGAAGTGGTTCCACACCCGGATGAGGTTGACGGCTCCGGGCCCCAGGTATTCGGGAAGATCTGCACCGAACGCACCCACCAGGCCGACGAACTCGGACAGGAGCTTGAGTCCTACGGTGAGCGAAAACGCCATCACGAAGGGTCTGCGCCACAGCTGCCACCACGTGACGACGCGACGCGTCAGCTCGTTCCCGCCCGCCGGCCAGGCCCCTTCGTCGGATTCGGCGACGAGAGCCGTTCGATCATCGAAGGCGGAGTCGTGGGTCCCAACAGAGGGCTTCTGGGGCGCGCGCACCATCAGCTGAAGAGCCTCTGGGCCCCAGGTCCCCCGGCGCCGAGCGCGTCGTCCGGATTGGTCAGCTTGCAGCGTTCCAACGACAGACAGCCGCAGCCGATGCAACCGGTCAGGCGGTCGCGTAGGTGCTCGAGCCGAGAGATGCGCTGCTCGAGCTCCGCTCGCCAAGCTGCCGAGAGCCTCGTCCAGTCGTCTCGGTTCGGAGTCCGGCTGTTCGGAAGACCGTCGAGGGCATCCTTTATCGACCGAAGAGGGATCCCGACTTGTTGGGAAGCGCGGATGAACGCCACCCTCCGAAGGGTCTCACGCGGGTAACGGCGCTGGTTGCCCGAAGTGCGCCGAGCCGATACGAGGCCCTGGGCCTCGTAGAAGTGCAGCGCCGAGACCGCCACACCGCTGCGCGCCGAGAGCTGGCCGACGCTGAGCTCCTCGACGTTCGCGTGAATCTGGGTCATAGCCCCCTTGACCTCAACAAGACTTGAGGTTTTAGGCTATCAGCATGACGAAAAGCACGTCCGCTTCCACAGTGGCCTCCTCGGCATTGGACGAGGCCTTCGAACGCATCGCCGCCGCCGGTTTCGAGCTTCCGAACGGGTTCGTGAACCACGGGCCGATGGCTTGTGAAGCGCTTGCCGAGTTGGGGTTCGACGAGGAGATCGAGACCTGGGCCCGGCGCTTCTCCCGGGCAGCCGGCGCCGGTGTCGAAGCAGTTGTCCCGAAGGATCTCGAATGGCGCGAGGCGCTCGGCGATTACAAACGGCTTCCCGAGTGGATCGGCTTCTTCGAGGTCGAGATCGAAGGTGAGGGATGGGCACAGGTCGTCGAGCGATGGCTGCCTCGCCTGCTACCCGGCCTTGCGACAGCGCTCTTCCACGGTGTTATCCGTGTCGCGCATGCGACGAGAGCTATCGCCAACACCGAGACCGCTCCTCGGCGAGAGGAGCTGGCGCGCGCGCTGGGGTACTGGGCAGCCCGCTTCGCGCCCGGGCAGCCGTCGGATGCTTCGCGTGTGTCCGATGTCGAGGATGTCCACCGAGAGATACTCCAGGCTGCCGCCAACGCAGCGCGCTTCTACGTCGCATCGCCGAGCATCTTCCACCTCCACGGAGTCACCGGAACGATGGCCGTCGAGCTACTCGCTGGCCACGTCTCGGATGCCACGGCGGCGACGGGCTTGGCACACGTGCGCGCCGAGCACGTCGCGCTCTACTCGGGCATGGAGGCGCCGGCCGATCTCGACTTGACGGGCGTCAGCGAGAAGGACCTGGCCGATGATGCAGCGAGCAGCGGAGACCCTCATCAGGTGAAGCTGGTGGAGGCCTGTCGGAGGGGTTCGAGGTTGAGCGGTGACCAGGCTTTCGCGGTGGCGGCCGAGATCGTCACCGGCCGGTCCGTGTGATCAAGGCCGGGCGTTCCGGACTCGGTCCCTGAAGCTGCAAGGCCTCGGAGCATGCAAAGCCCGTCCGAAATGGCTGTCATAGTTGACTCCCGTGGGGGGTGTGCTTAGGGCCCGAGGGCTCGAGAAGCGGTTCCGCGGCGAAGTCGCGGTAGCAGGGGTGGACCTCGAGGTGCACGCCGGCGAGCACGTCGCGCTCCTGGGGCCCAACGGGGCGGGAAAGACGACGACTCTGTTCATGCTTCTCGGTGTGGTGACGCCCGACGCCGGAACGGTCGAGCTGGTGGGCCACCGGCTGCCGCAAGGGCGCACAAAGGCCCTCGCCCACGTCGGGTTCGCAGCCGGTTACCTGCCGCTTACGGAGCGGCTGAGAGTACGCGAGTTCCTCAGGATGTACGGCGACCTCTACGGATTGGCGGACCCGGTGGCCGCCGCCGAGGAGGCGCTCGAGCGCTTTGGGATCGGATACCTCTCTTCGGCCTTGGGCACGGAGCTGTCTTCGGGTCAGCGAACCCTCGTCGGGATAGTGAAGGCCACACTTCACAAGCCCCAGTTGCTCGTGCTCGACGAGCCCACTGCATCGCTCGATCCCGAGGTCGCTTTGCGGGTCCGGCAGGGCCTCCTCGACCTTTCGGCGACCGAAGGCTCGGCACTTCTCGTCACCACGCACGACATGTCGGAGGTGGAGAGGCTCTGCGATCGCGTCGTGTTCCTCTCGCATGGCAAGGTGATCGCAGACGGCTCTCCGTCAGAGGTCAGCTCTTCTTTCGGCCGCGCCGGGCTCGAAGACGTGTTCTTACACCTGGCCGGTGGCGGCGGAATCGAGACCGACCGGGAAGGACCCTTCGAAGAGGACCGGACCGCATGAGCGACGTGCCCATGACGACCCTCTCTGCCACTGGCCGGTGGCAGAACCTCCAGCGATCCTGGCAGCGCATCCGCGCCATCGCGCGACGACACGCCTATGTCCTCAAGAGGAGCCCGCACCGTCTCTTCGACGTCACGGTTTGGCCGTTCGTCGACGTCCTGCTCTTCGGATCTCTGGGGGTGTTCGTATCGCGTCACTCCGGCGCAGGATCGATCGCGTTCGGCTACCTGCTCTCGGGCATCGTCCTTTGGCACGTCGTCTACCAGTCGCAGATCGCACTGTCGACCGGTCTGCTCGAGGAGACATGGTCGCGGAACATCGTCAACCTCATGGTCACTCCGCTCAGCGAGCTCGAGTACGTCCTCGGGGCGATGCTGTCCGGAATGGTCAAGCTCGCGATCGGGGTAGGGGTGGTCGTCTTCGCAGCGCTCGGGTTCTACGCGTTCAACGCCTCCAGCATGGGCTGGGACGTCATCCCGATCGCAGTGGTGCTCCTGCTGGTCGGATGGGTCATCGCACTGTTCGTGATCGGGATCGTTCTGCGGTTCGGATCGGGAGCCGAAGCGCTCGCCTGGGGGATCCTCTTCATCGTGATGCCATTGTCCGGGGTCTTCTACCCGACGCAAGCTCTGCCCACGGTCCTACGGCCGATCGCGGTGGCCCTTCCCACCACTCATGCCTTCGCGGCGGGGCGCGCACTGTTGTCCCACGGGGGTCTTCAGTGGGGCCAGCTCGGGATTGCAGCCTTGAGCACGTTCGGGTTGCTCGTGGCGGCCGTCGCGTTCGTGGTGCTCATGCTCTCGCTGTTTCGAAAGCGCGGTTACATAACGCGCTATTCCTGAGCGAGCTCGGAATCGCACGTCCCGGTGACCCCACCGATGCGCCCGGTCCCGCTCAAAGGTAGTCTCCGGCTCCGATGAACCGCATCGCCGATTACGCCCTGATCGGTGATTGCCACTCGCTCGCCCTCGTAGGGCGCGACGGGGCCGTGGATTGGGCGTGCTTTCCGCGCTTCGACTCCTCTGCCGTGTTCTGCCGGATGCTCGACGTGGAGCGTGGCGGCCATTTCACGATCGCGCCTGCGAATTCGTCGTCCCGCGCCTCGGTGTCGGTCACACGCTCCTATGTCGACGACACGAATGTGCTCGTGACCACCTTCCTCACCGAGTCGGGTTCGCTCGAGGTGACCGACTGCATGCCGGTCACCTCGGGACCAGAAGCCGATCCCACGAGCGTCAGCACAGACCACTGCATCCTTCGCAGGGTGCGATGCACATCGGGCAACCTCCAGGTGCGCGTCGAGATCGCTCCTCGCTTCGAGTACGGGTCCTTCGTGCCGCGCTTCCGCTTGCGTTCGCCTCACTCAGGGGAAATCGTCGGGGGAGCGGACGCGATGTGGGCGCAGTCGACGAGACAGCTCGAGTCGGACGGCGAACGCTTCACCGGAAGTTGGTCGATGCACGCGGGGGAGGAGGCGTGGGTCGCGGTGGCGTGGTATCCGTCGATCGAATCGCCGAGACAGGACCCACCGGTGAGGGCCGATGACTTCGAAGCGAAATTGGCTCGCACCATCTCCTTCTGGCGTTCGTGGATGTCACGTTGTGCGTACGAGGGGGACCACGCGGACTCCGTGCGTCGCTCTGCTCTGGTCCTCAAAGCGCTGACGTATTCGCCCTCGGGTGCGGTCGTCGCCGCCGGTACCGCCTCTCTCCCAGAGGCGGTAGGTGGCCATCGCAACTGGGACTACCGCTACACCTGGATCAGAGACGCGACGCTCACGCTCACTGCCCTCTTCGTCCTGGGCTTCAGCGACGAGGCTACGGCCTTCAAGCGGTGGCTCGAGCGCTCGGGATCGGGACGGCCGCAGGATCTGCAGATCATGTACGGAGTGTGCGGGGAGCGCCGCCTGCCCGAGCACACGCTGGCGCACCTGCGCGGGCACCGGGACTCCCGGCCAGTGCTGGTCGGGAACGCTGCGGCAGGCCAGTCGCAGCTCGACTGTTTCGGGCAGCTCATGCAGGCAGCGCACCTGTATTGCCGGGCCGGCGGTGGGATAACCGAGGACAACTGGCGGTATCTGGTCGGCCTGGCAGACCTTGCAGCTTCACGTTGGTCCGATCCCGACCACGGCATCTGGGAGATCCGCGACGAGCCCCGACACTTCGTGCATTCGAAGGCGTACTGCTGGTTGGCGCTGGACCGCGGGACACGCCTGACGCGCGATGCACGAACGGCCGATTCGGCCGGATGGCGTACCGAACGAGACGCCATATGCCAATACCTGATGAGCGAGGCGGCGTCGCGGGGTTGCTTCAGGCAGGCGGTCGGGAACGAGGCCGCGGATGCGAGCACCTTGATCCTTCCTGCGATCGGCCTGCTGCCGACGACACACCCGTTTATGCTGAAGACGATCGACGTGGTCCGCTCGGAGCTCGAGCAGGAAGGTCTCGTGTTTCGCTATCTCTCCCCTGACGGTCTTCCGGGGGATGAAGGAGCGTTCTTGCTCTGCTCGTTCTGGCTCCTCGACTGTCTTGTCCATGCAGGGCGTCTCGACGAGGCGGAATGGCTGCTCGAACGGATCCTCACCTTTGCGAACGACGTCGGTCTCTACGCCGAGGAAGTCGACCCGTCGACCGGCGAGGCGTTGGGAAATTTCCCGCAAGCCTTCACTCACATGGCCCTCGTCTCTTCGTGCTCCTATCTCGAAGCGGCCAAGCGCGGGTTCATCCCTCTAGACGGCGCCTACGACTACGCGGAGTTGGCGATCGACCGTCTCGTCGCCTCGCGCGGCCTCATTTCTCAGGGGTAGAGGGCCAGCCCGAATTCGCTGTTGTCCGAGGCTTGTCCCTCATGCCGGCCTTCGCGTCACACCCTCCCGATAGCCTGCAAACATACGTTTTGGTCGCTCGTAATGCGGCCCAGGTAAGGCCCTTCTTTTCCGGCAGGTCCAAAGATGTGCGAGGAGCTCACTGAGCTTCGACGAGCGACGGTCTCGTACTGCTCGCGATTCGACCCCGAGACGACCACCCCCGCCCAAGCGGCGCGTGTGCTCGAACAGGCGACGGTCATCGAGTCGGCCATCTCCACCTTGAAGGCCCACGCAGCTTCACGCGCTGCAGAAAGCTCCTCATGGAAGGACAATGGCCACAGGTCTGCCGCAGAGGAACTCGCGACGAAGACCGGTACCTCCGTGTCTTCTGCGAGGGAGCTCTTGGAAATGGGCCGGCGCCTCAAGTGCCAGCCCGAGATCGACCACGCGGCGCGGCGTGGAGAGCTCAGCTCGCCCCAGCTGGAGATGATCACGAATGCTGCAGAGGCTGATCCCGCTTCCGAGTTAAAGCTCTTGCAGGAGGCAGCCCACGGCTCTCTCGCGGTGCTGAAAGACGCCTGTGCGCGCGCGAAGGCCGCAGCAGAGCCTGATCCAGAGGCTCGCCGGAGGCACATCCACGCGAAGAGATCCCTTCGCACATGGACCGATTTGGAAGGCATCTGGCGCCTGTCGGCTTCTGGGAACCCCGAAGACGGAGCGAAGATCATGGCTGCCCTTCGTCCGATCACAGAGGCTCTGTTTCACGAGGCCCGCAAGGACGGTCGGCGCGAGCACCCAGACGCCTACGGCTTCGACGCGCTGGTCGAGCTCGCACGAGAGTCTTTGTACTCGGGCTCCTCTGTCACCTCCGAGGGCCGATCGACTTGCGCCGAGGGCGCGAA
>DAIQQK010000126.1:0-9366 GCA_036786835.1 Acidimicrobiales bacterium
TCGCGACGCTCGAATCTTCACGAGGGGCGGAGGCCCCGCCCCTTCATCACATCAGTTCGGTGGGCGTCTAGTGGGCGAGGTCCGGAAATCACGACCTTGAGCCTGGGCGGTGAACATGGAGGTCCCAGACCCCGCACTACTCCCGGCATTTGTGCGCTAGCTGGCAGACCCCCGACCCCTCCGTTGGGTGATATTTCCGAGCGACTACGGGTTCGTCTTCTTCCCAAAGGCGGAGTTTTCGCTCAACTGACCCGCATGCGTCCTTGGCCCTCTCCCAATCGCTTCGTCGCTCGAACGCCAGGGCCTGGGCTCGCGCTGGTAAAATAGTGTTCAAGGGGCTATTTACCCCCTGAAACATTCGATCGAGACCCCGTCGACTCTCTTCCTGCTAAGGAGAGGAGGCAGAGGTGCACGATCGGTCCGCTGCGGTCATCTTGGCTTCGCCCTTTGCTATCTCGGCGTGTGATCGCTGATGGCCGCTGACAAACTTCAGCGGATCTTGACGCAATTGTCGGTCGACACCGGCACGACGCCGTCAGCTCGGCTGTGTGAGGTGAGCAGAGACATCGTGGGCGTCACCGGTGCAGGAGTAATGCTCATGTCCGGTGACGTGACTATGGGCTCGCTGTGTAGCTCTAACCATGTGAGCACTGTGATCGAAAACCTGCAGTACTCGCTGGGAGAAGGCCCTTGCATAGACGCGTACCACGACGACCGGGCGGTGTTGGAACCCGATTTGGCCAATCCTGACATTGCCCGCTGGCCCGCGTTCGCTCCTCAGGCTGTGGGGCTGGTGTGCGCGCCCTGTTCGGGTTCCCGATGCGCGTGGGCGCGGCCCGCGTCGGGGCGCTCAACCTTTACCGCGACCAAGCTGGGCCCTTGAGAGCGGAGCAACACACCGATGCATTGGTAATGGCCGACGTGGCCGCTCAATGGGTGCTGAACGCCCAGGCCGGAGCCCCGGAGCACACGGTGGCTTTTGAGATAGCTCTCGGTGCCGACTTCCACTTCGTCGTACAGAACGCCGCGGGAATTCTTTCGGTCCAGCTCGGGGCCAGCGTGACCGAGGCGCTCCTGCGCCTTCGCGCCTACGCCTTCAGCCACGAACGCCCTCTAGACGACGTCGCCCGTGACGTGGTCGCACGAAGGCTCCACCTGGAATAACACGCGCCCACGGCAGCTCCGGGGGGGTACAAAGCTCGGGGGCGTGCCGATAACGGAGTTTGCGATGTCTCGAGAAGAAGATGTTGTCAAGACTCTCGTCGAGATGGCTGACACGCTCCTCGACGACTACGACGTCATCGACGTCCTGACTGTCTTGACCGACCGGTGCGTGAACCTGATCGGCGCTTCGGCTGCCGGCGTGATGCTCGCTTCCCCGGCGGGCGAGTTGCGCCTTGTGGCCTCATCGAGCGAGACAATGCGCATCTTGGAGTTGCTAGAACTGCAAGCTCAGGAAGGCCCTTGTCTGGATGCCTATGACACCGGCGAACCCGTCGCAGTCGATAACCTCGCAGAGCGCTCCGACCGCTGGCCGACGTTCTCGGCTGCCGCGCTCGAGGCCGGCTTCCGGTCGGTGTTCGCAGTGCCGATGCGACTGCGCTCTCAACTTGTTCCACGTCGAAGCTACGCCCATGGACGAGCGCGACCTCATCGTTGCCCGGGCCTTTGCAGACCTCGCCACCATCAGCGTCCTGCAACATCGCTCCGCTACTGAGTCTCAGCATCTCAACGTTCAGCTCTCTGGGGCCCTAACGAGCCGCATCGTGATCGAGCAAGCCAAAGGCGTGGTCTCCGAACGTGCCCACGTCGACATGGACAAAGCGTTCTCTTTGCTTCGGTCCTATGCCCGAAGCAACAACCTCCGGCTTACCGACGTCGCTAAAGCTGCCATCGACGGCACCCTCGACCTGCCCTGGCGAAATCGCAACGCATCCGGGAAGTCCTGAACACCACTCACCGAAGAGGCCTCCGCCCGTAGCCTGCCCGGCATCACCACCCCAGAGCAGCGCATAACGATCATTGGTCGCCGACTGTTCATCCAACGGGATGGCTCTTGCTTCGCGCGAGAACAAAGGCTCGTGTGCAAGCGAGCCGTCGTTATCGCGCCCGCACCACCATGGATCCGCGGCTCCGAGATATGCCCGAGGGTTGAGCCGCCCAGGCGTACTGGGTCGTGTACCGTCAGGGAGCAATCACCCAAGCGGCCCCGACAGCGAACTAATGCGCCCTGCCGGACCTGCCCTGTCGGCGGCTGTCATTTGACGATCGTCAGGTGCGGTAGCTCCCGTGGCGGAACTCTTCGACAAGGGTCGGATGCGAAGGTACCCACCCCAGGTCTGTTAGCGCCCTGCCTGCTTCAGTGCCCTGATCGAGCAGAAGAACCTCGGCGAAGTAATCACCCAAGCGCTGTCGAGCCTCCTCTTCGGTGCCGGTAACGGCACCGGGCGCACCGACCGCGACGGCTGCGGCCTGCGTGAGTTCGGACAGGGTTGATTTCACTCCGTTGCCAAGCACGTAGTACCCGCGCGCTTCGTCGTTCTCCAGAGCACGCCGGAAGAAATCCGCGATGTCGGCGACGTGCACCGTCGACCAGTGCTGTTGTCCACTTCCGAGCATGATCAAGTTGCCCGCGTCGTCTCGAGGCGAACCAAGCAGGACGCCGGGAACTCCTCCTCCGCCGTCACCGTAGGCGGTGCTGGAGACCGGTACGACGCCGCGCATCCCGTTCGTACCGAGCAGCCGGCGCTCGATCGGCTCCCTAAATGACACTAATGCCGGCGCCTTGAAGGACGAACTCTCGCTGATCGAAAGATTGTCTCCGTAGACCCAGACCCCGCCGATCTGAATATGAGGCTTGCCCGTCCCATCGAATGCGTCGATCGCAGCATCAACCATTGCGGAGTCCAGGTCTGCACTGGTTGCGTCGCCGGGGCTCGCGGTATGGACTGCGCCGTCGCAGTCTGTCAGGACTCCGACCACCACGGGGCGGTCGTAGAGGTCCACGATCGTCGCTTTTGCACCCTTTGCTGCGACGGACACCGCCTGTTCTTCGTCTCGGACGAGAGCCAGCACTTCGTGTCCATGATCGACCAATTCGGTGAGCACGTGAGATCCGATGAAGCCGGTTGAACCGGTGAGTGCCACTTTCATTTCAAATGCCCTCCTGTCTCGAGTGTTACGTGAATCCCCGCATTGGTCACGCATAAGTCACCTAACGGATTTGTTGCACGGTCTTCCGAACGAGGTTCTTCCCCGAAAGCGGAACTCCGAACTGCTGCATGCGCCCACCCGCAGCCAGACCGCCGAGGTCGATGTGATCGAAGCCGGCGTCGAATTCTCTTCTTCTTCGGCTTCGAAAGCTGCTCGATCGGACCGCACAGCGGTTGACTGACTGGATTGATCTCTTAGACGTCTTTGCGCAGCACGGCCTCGATCTCTAGGGTCAGGGCAATCTTGTCACTCAGAACCATGGCGTTGTCGGTGCCCGGGATCGGTCCGTTGTAGCTGACGCCGAAGTCCTGGCGATTGATCTCCGTCTTAGCACTGAATCCTGCGCGCGTTCCCCCGTAGAGGTCCGGCGTGAAGCCGTTCAGTTCGAGCTCCAGGGTCACCGGCTTTGTCACGCCGTGAATGGTTAGCTCCCCGTCTGCTTCGTAGCCCTCACCGCTGGGCCTCACCGCTGTGGAGGTGAAGCTCAGGCTTGGATATTTCTCGACGTCGAGGAAGTCAGCTGAGCGCACGTGTGTGTCGCGCTGCTCTTGGTTGGTGTCTATCGAAGCAGCGACGATCGTCGCCTCGACTGAGGAATTGCGCGGGTCCTCGGCGGTCACGATCGTCCCTTCGAATTGATTGAAACGGCCCCGGACCTTGCTCACAACCATGTGGCGGACCACGAACGACACCTCTGAGTGGGCAGGGTCGATGTCCCAGGTGCCGGCGACGTAGCCGGGGTTGGTTGGGGTCGAGGTAGTAAGGGTGCTGGTCATGGTTTGGCCTCCAGATAATTGAACTATCAACTGTTGAAGGTTACACTAGCACTACTGCTTGAGAAGTCAACTAAATTCTTCGAGAGCTGCTTCGTGAAGGGAGATGAATCGGAGAATGGCCGGCGCCCGGTGGCTCGACCAGGAAGAACAGCGGACATGGCGGACGTTCATGCTGGCTACGAAGCTCCTTTGGGAGGAGCTCGAGCGTGAACTCGACCAGGAGACCGATGTTCCGAGCCCCTACTACGAAGTCCTCGTCCGCCTGTCCGAGGCCCCCGACCGACGCCTTCGTCTGAGCGACCTTGCGGACCGTTCCCAAAGCTCGCGAAGCCGACTGTCGCATTCTTTGACCCGCCTCGAGGCGCTCGGATGGATCAGCCGCGAGGCTTGCGAGTCCGACCGCAGGGGCGCCTTCGCTGTGCTGACCGACGATGGCTTTGCGGCCCTCGAGGCTGCTGCCCCCGTCCACGTCGAGGGCGTCCGAACCCACCTGTTCGACCAACTGAGCACGACGCAGCTCAAGCAGCTGCGCGTCATCAGCGAGCAGATCCTCGAGCACCTGGTAACGGTCAAAGACGCGTCTCCCGACGTAGTGAGCCTGCTTGGAGCCCTCGGGAAGGGTCCGTCGAGGACTGCATAGAGAGTTGTCGGCAACAAGTCGAGAGCTCGCGTTATGGCCCGAACAACGAACGCGATAGCTCGTTCGATCACGCGACCGGCGGATCGTGGACATTAACGGAATCGCCTGTAGTCGAATCAGATTGGATCGAGGATGACGACAGGGATCTGCCGGTCGGTGCTTGCTTCGAAACCAGCGAACCCTGGGGGGCCTTGCTTCTGTCGAGACCAGATCGGTTCTCGTTCTTCGCCGGTTGCCGTGTGGGCACGAAACTCGCGTGTCGCCGTTCCGATCTCCACGATGACGATGGGGTTTGCGACGAGATTGTGGTACCAGTCAGGATGGGTTGGCGCACCATTCGCAGAAGCGAACACCGCGACCCTGCCGTCCCCGAGGTGTTGGTAGGGGTTGATTCGCCCTCGTCCGCTGCGGGCGCCGATGGTGTGGAGCAGCAGCAAGGGCGATCCCGCAAATGGCCCGCCGGGCCTGCCGCCGTTCGCACGGAACTCCTCGACCATCTTGCGGTTCCACTCCTGAAGGTCGTCTATAGGCGGTGGATGGTCGACGCCCCGCCGGCCCTGTGGTCGGGCCCGCGACGGCAGGAGATTGAGACGATCGCGCCGTTGCGGCCGCCAACGCTGCGAGCCGGCGATCCGCCTATCAACCCACCGTTATGCCCGGACCTCGTCCGGGTGCCGAAACACTTCCTCCGCGGTGGACGCCCGCCGAACCGGCGATCGGGGGCACTCACAGAAGGGCCCGGTCGGGTTATCGGGGCAGTGCGTCACCCTTCTACGAAAACGCATCAATGCACTGGTGGAGGGTTCCCGTCGAGGCTGGCAGACAGAGCCGGGTCCCATTCACAGTCAGCACATGAGTGGTGGACCGCCGAGGTGCCGAAAGCGAGAGCCGCTTGTTGTGGGTCCTGAGATGAGCAAACGTCCTCCCAGTCCAGGATGTACTCGCCGAGACTTTCGTCCCATCGTGCTTGGGCTGGCTCGAGCGTGGCCGATGAGTACCCTGCCGGTGCGGGATGGGCATAAGCGTAGAAGGCGGCCGTTGGGTATCTGTCATCACCCGGCCACCAGCCGACGGCTACTTCCTGGCTGTCCATGGCATTGCGCATGATGAAGTCTGACGATGGCGGTGCCGCTGGATCGCCAGAGAAGAGATTGACGGCAAGGTCGAAGGACCCCCACCAGGCGTTTACCGGTGTCGAGCGGCCACGGAACGGCGCTCGAAGCATTGCCAACACCGCGGCGGCGCGGGTGGCGGCGGCAAAGTACGCGCCCACCTGGTCTGGGTCGTACGTGGTGTGCTCGTTGTCGCGGTCCAGCGGAATCGTCCATGGGACCTCCTGCGGTCTGGGATCGAATGCCACCGGTCCGACTAGGGCGTGTACGTGGTCCAGGACTTCTCGGGTAATCGCCGCGACTGAGCGGTTGGGCGTGAGCGCAACGGCACGTCGGCGCCCATCGCTGTGCTCGAGGACGGTCTTGTGCATGTGCAAGTCGATGATGACGACAAGGGCGCCCGAGCCGTCGGGCGCGGGCAGAGGCAGGGTCTCAAAGCCGCGTGCGGTGAGGCGGAGAGCGGCGTGCTGGAGCTGAGGCTCAGCAGGTGCCAGCCGGGCGGCCAGCTTGCCGAGGACCTGCGTGTGGGCGTGAAGCGTCTCCCGGGTGGGGCGCCACTCCTCGTAGGGAAGGGGCTTCCAGCCTTGGACGCCAGACACGACTTCACTGTAACGGTCTCAAGTCAACCGCCGACAGAGCACTGGCTTGCCTTTGGCACCGTTCTTCCCAGTGCGAGGAACCAGGTTGGAGGTGACCCTTGGCTCCGGACGTGCGAGCTCCCGTAAGGGTTCTCATTTTCTCCGCATCGCTGCGAACGGGTTCACTCAATACGAAACTGGCGAACCTGGCGACAAAGTGCCTCGAGCACAAAGGGGCACAGGCCGATTTGGCCTCGATGTCGGATTTCGACAGTCCCTCGTACAGCGCTGATGTGCAGGACGAACTCGGGGACATCGGTCCGAGTCCGCTCGAGTGGAGGACGCCCTAACACCACCAGCGGATCACGTAATCGGAATATGTCCAAACCCTCCGGGTGCTGCAACGACTCCTTGAGCTCTTCAGGCGTAAAGGTCAACTGCCGGAACCCTCACCTGTGTCACGTCGGCTCAAGGTGGATCGAGCCTTCTCTAGTCTTGGAGTCGGAAGACGACACCGTCGACCGGCTCAGCACCGATATGGAGGATACGAACTACCTGCTCCGAGTCGTTGACCGCGTAAGCGACGAAAGTAGGTCCGGCATCGAGCAGGAAGGCACCACGGAGTTCGTCAAGCGGATGCGGGTGTTCTCGCGACGACTCAGTTGAAGGGAGCTGGCGAGGAGTCTCCTTTAGACCGTCCAACCAATGGCGGAGGAAATCTGCCTGCTCTGTATTCGGACGGTCTCGGGTACGCCATCGTTCCAACCAGTATCCGTCCCCTATCAGGTTGTACAACACCTAGGGTTACGAGTTCTTGGCTTCTTCGAGGCGCTTCAAGATCGTTGGATTGTTTGCGAGCTGCGATGCAAACTCGCTTGAGACGAGTTTCTCCACGAGGGCCTTGACGCCGTCATACTCCTCGCAGTTCCAGGCTTGGGTCGGCGTCCTACCGCCAAGCTCGTCATAGGCGTCATGATTCCACCAACGAGTAACTGCAGCGTCTGAGTATCCAATCTTGCGAAGAGCAAGATTGATCTTTGTCGCTTCTCTGTTGGACCACATGGGATCCTGGCCTAGTCCCGTAGAGGCGCTCACTACTACAAGTGTAGCTCGCTACCACTTGCCAGCCTCCGCTCCACCAAGCGCAACCGCGTCTCTTCGGTCAGGCCCAGCGCTCGCAGAATCTGATCTCCGATTAGATGCTTTAAGCCCATACAGATGCTCCGTAAACAATTCCTCTTTCCAGACCTCCTTCTACATGACGAATTCGATAGCCTTGTGAATATGACGAAAGGGTCTCGTTGATGAGCAAGGCAGCCCCGGCCAGGCATTCGCTGGGACTCCCTCGCTTTCCGTCGTCCCCACGTCCAAACGCCAATGTGGACATCGAGAGCGTATTGGCGGCGCTACGACAGGCGGCCTCAGCATTTGATCGCCTTCTCACCGAAGCCGTGCGGGAAATCCGCTTGCATTGGTTTGCCGCCAAGGTATCAAGAGATCCAGAGAATGCAGCATGGATGACTCAGATGCGCAAAAGGGTATCCGAAGGCATTTCTGAAGAGGACTTGATCGGCCACGATGAGCTTGAGAAACGTAAACAAGCTATAAAGCGTGAGAGATAGGACTTGCCTGGCACTTGGAGGTTCTTCGGGCCCGAACTGAGTAGGGCCATCGACGAGTGGCGCACTACGTACGAACCTTCAGAAGAACAGGTCGCTGCGTTCTATGAGTGGGCCATGGCCCTGACCCACACAGGACCGACCGAAGGTTCCCTCCGAACTTCCGACCCTGATGAATACGTAATGTGGGTCAGTGGTGCCAATGTATTTGTGACCTTGCTCGCCGTCGAGCAAGACCTGACAGTTTTTGTTCGGCGGATCGATCCCTCGTAGGGTTCAGTGGACGAAGGAGTCCTAAGGCATCAAGCCCTGTGACCCAATCATCTAACTGAGCATCAGATGTTGTGATCTTCTGACCGAGTGAAGCCATCCGCCGAGAGCCATTGCCTGGCGGCGGCTCGGGAGCGATGCACGCGAAGGCTGTCCTCGCCGACGAGCACTCGGCTCTCGTTACGAGCGGCAACCTCGTGGGGCACGCCCTACAAGCGAACCTTGAGCTCGGTGTGCTCGTGCGGGGCGGGCCCCTGCCGCGACGCCTCACCCGCCACTTCCGTCAGCTCATAATGGATGGTGTGCTCGTGGAAGTTCCTTAGGGGCCTACGCGTGGTGGTGACCTGAGCCCGGAAGGGAGCTCCCGGAAGGCGGGACCGCCACGGATTGTGGCGAGGTACCGGTTTTCGGCCCCGTTCTGACATACCCGTTTCGTACGATCAGGTCGATGAAGCGCAGTTCACAGGATGTAGGCGATCTCGTGCTTGGGCTCGCGGCGCGGGGTATCGCGGTTCGCCCACGACGAATCGAGGGATGGTCCGTCCAGGGACTAGGCCCCCTGGCCGGAATCGCGCCAGCACAAAGGGTCGAGCACTTCGCTGTGCTGAGCCGATTGTCGGCTTCGGGGCGATCCGCTGACGTCGCGGCGATCCGCATGGCGGCGAGGGGTTTTGCGTGTCCCAGGGTCTCCGAGGCCATTCGTCGGGAGTTAGGGATCGACGACGCTGAGGCCGTCTCTGATCTGCCGAACGTGGACGTCTCCACTGCTCCGTCAGGAGATCCTGGCTTTGCGGAACTGGAGGAGGCGGCCTTCGAGTTGGAACGAGATCTCGAGCAAATGCCCGGGCCCTTCGCTCGTCTTTTCGGATCTCTCCAAGCGAACGCGGCCCGGCAAGCACGGGGGCTCGATGAAACGGGAGAGGCGGTTTTCCATTCGGGGCTCGTGAACCTGCTGTGCGCTTTGGTCGGCGACGGCATGTACGACCCACGTTTCTTTGTCGCCATCATGGGTGATGATCCCAAGTCTGTCGAGCCTCGATTAATGGAAGACCTGAACGGCCTCTGTGAGTCGTTCAGCTTGAAGGGAATGCTCGACGCTTACTTCTCCGTTCCGCCCGAACTGATTGCATGGACAGCGCCGCGGCTTCGGCCGATGGT
>DAIQQK010000127.1:0-9337 GCA_036786835.1 Acidimicrobiales bacterium
GCCGTTCCACTGCGCAAGTCGAAGGCGGCAAGCGAGTACCTGGCCAACATCAATATTCGTCAGCGAACCAGCCAGATGGCCGGCGTTCTCATGCCCATGATCCTCTTCACCGGCATTGCGGCGGGCGCGCTGTATATGCAGAGCATCCTGAATACCGCGAATGCGTCAGAACATATCGTCAACCCCACTGCGAACAAGGCCGTCGAGACCCTGAACGTCGTCGTTGTCGCCATGATCGCTGTTTTTGCTGCCGTCGTCTTGACCAACATTGCGATTACTACCACCATGTATCGCAGGCGCGAGTTTGGACAACAACGATTGGCGGGCGCCACTCCACCCCAAGTGCTGCGGATGGTCGCCATCGAAACCCTCGTCATCGCGATCACCGGTCTCGTATTCGGCACCGTTGCCGCACTCGTAACCATCGTTCCGTTCAGCATTTCCATAGCCCATACTGCACTGCCTCACGTTGGGCCTGGGATCTACATTGGTGTTGTCGTCACGGTGTGCCTGCTGACGTTTCTCGCCAACCTGGGCGCGAGCCGGCGGGCGATTCAGCTCCCGATTCTTGAGGCTGTTGCCGTCGGGACTTGATCGGACCATGAATTGGCTGAGGAGGATCGTGAGCCGAACCCGAGCCATCGTTGAAGCCGGTGAGGTCTTGCCCGGTCGCGCACCTGCCTAACCCCCCGGGAATGCCAGAGATAGCTGCTGCTGGGTGTATTCATGTGGCCCGGACGCAACGTGCCGGTTTCGATCTACCAACGACTGCAAGCACCGAGGGGCCTGGGCCTGCCAGCCCGCACGGTACCGACGCTTGAGAACGGCGCATAACGGCGCCCCAAAGGACGTCCGAGTACAGGGGCAGAACACGCCCGAACGACGGCTCGGCGTGCAAGCCAGCGGACACTTCGTAATACCGAACAGGTGTCCCAGAGCATTCGATTGGCACCTCACATCGAGTTAGCCCGGATCGCCGGGTAGAGGGGCACAGAACGACCGCGAGCAGTCCCCGCGATGTCACGCCCGAAACGATCTGTATCCGAGTCAATGCCGTTCAAGTAGCGCACAATCGCGGCGTATGACCACTCGTGCCGAATCTGACCGATCGGAGTCGCATATTGAGCGGGGCTGCCATGAGTCATTACCGGCCCAAATGTGCGGCTGATACGCCGTCAGCCGCACATATCTACGACTCGTCCGGCAGGTCATTGCAGCAGCAGTCATGGTTGCCACAGCGTTCGGAGCGTCCGTAAAGCGGGTTAGCGACAGTCGCCCCACTCCTCGAGGGCGACGCAGGTTTCGCACAGGGGTTCGCCCGGTTCACTTTGGGTGGCATATGGCCCCCGAGGGGGCCATTCCGTGCAGTTCTCGCAGAAGTGCCACGCGTAAAGGCCCTTGCGTTTGCGGTACCTCGGCCGCGGCACCCGGAGCAGAGGGTATCGCCAAAAGGAACTGCCGCTACCGTTTCGTCAATCGTTTCGCCAAGCTCTCCTACTAGGGCGCGGCTGGGGCGACTGGACTCCGGGCACTGACTCGACCTCCCAGCCCTGTGCGAACAATCGGTGCGATCAGTCGATGTTCCGAAGGGGTGCTCGGTACTGCTCGACCCTTATACGGACCAGGCCAAGAAGCGTCGGAAGCGCGGGTCGAGTCGGCGATTGAGGAGAAGCCCGGCCGGAGTCCTCTGGTCCCAGGTGTGAAGTCGCCCAATGACGCCGTTGACGGAGGTCGTGGCTGCTCGTTAAACGCCCCATCCGCGCCTTTCGGGCTGTTCAGCCATAGATTCAGACCCCTGATTTGTACGGAGCCCTGACCGTCGGAAAGGGAACGCTCTGTGCAGGAGCCATGCAGTGTCGGACGCTTCTTCCAACCGGTGCTGATTTCGCGCGCCCATGGTGACGTCTTCATCGGGTCCCCACGGCGGGCATTGCTCGTACCGTCCACATGAGCGAAGATCCAGTGGTAGATCCGATTCGCGTCCTGGTGGCCGATGACAACGAGAGCGTGCGGCGCACGATTGCGCGACTGGTCTCCTCCAAGGCTGCATTCGAGCTGGTCGGCGTGGCAACGGACGCCGAGGAGGCCGTGCAGCTCGGCTCCCGCACCCAGCCCGATGTCGCTCTGGTGGACGTGCAAATGCCGAAAGGCGGGGGCGTCCGCGCCGCACGGGAGCTCCACGAATGCTCGCCTGGGACAAGGGTGGTGGCACTCTCGGGTTCGTCGGACCGTGAGGGTGTCCTCGAGATGCTCCGCAGTGGAGCCGTCGGTTATCTCGTCAAGGGTCCGAACGCGGACGTCGCGCACAGCATCATGGCGGCGAGCCGTGGCGAAGGCGTCTTATCCAGCGAGGTGGCGGCGGGAGTCATCGGGGAGCTGAGCGACCGCCTGACGGTCCAGCACGAGCAGGAGGAGTCGCATCGCCTCAAGGTGAGTCGAATCGAGGGCGTCATCGAGGATCGCGCCTTCACGATCGCCTTTCAGCCAATCCTCGAACTCCCCACGAGCACCATGGCCGGTGTCGAGGCGTTGGCGAGGTTCTCGGGTGAACCACCGCGAACGCCGGATCTGTGGTTTGAAGAGGCCTGGAGCCTTGGACACGGTCTTGATCTCGAGCTGGCCGCGGCGCAGATGGCGATGGAGGCCGGACCGGTGATGGCTCCCGGCGTATTCCTGGCCATCAATGTCTCCCCGGAAGCCGCCGTGAGCTCTCGATTCTCGGAGTTGGTGCTCGCTCAGGCGTGCACAGAGGCACTCGTTGTCGAGTTGACCGAACATGCAGTGGTCGAGGACTACGACATCCTCACGCGATCGCTTGATCTTCTCCGCCAGAAGGGCGTCCGGGTGGCGGTGGACGATGCCGGATCAGGCTACGCGAGCCTCCGACACATCCTTCGTGTCAAGCCTGATCTCATCAAGCTCGACGTGAGTCTGATCGCAGACATCGACCATGACCGGGACAAGCTCGCCCTCGCCACCGGGATCACTTCCTTCGCTCGAGAGGTGGGGATAAAGGTGCTTGCGGAGGGGATTGAGACCCCGGCACAGCTCGAATGCGTGGCGGCATTGGGCGTCGACTACGCGCAGGGCTACCACCTCGGCAGGCCGGGGCCACTCCCGTCGGCCGACCCCTTCGATTCTCGCAACTGAAAGGGAGCGTGCGTTGACCCACCGAATGACCCTCAGTCGACTGTCGGTCGCCATCTTGGTGGTGGCGGTTGCGATGGCGCTCGGACTCTTCAGCCTCACCAGAGAGCTGAATCAGCGCGACAGCCGTCGTCTCTTGGCCCTTCAGGCCAGCAACGCGAGAACCACGATGACGTCACTCATGTCGCAGTTTGAATCGCCGTTGGCCTCGGTGGGCTCGGTCGCTGCCGCCTCCGACGCGAGCCCAGCGGCGCTCGACGAGCTGACGACGGCCATACCGTCGCTCAACGAATTCTCGACCTTGACCGTCCTCCGTTCCTCTGCCTTCGGTGTGACGCCCGTGGTTGAGGTGCGCGGAGGTCCGAGTTCCCCACTCGGAGATCTGAGCAACGTGGGAGAGCAAGAAATGACCGGGATGCTGGCCAAACCCGGTGCCAACCTAGTGGGCTTCTTCGGCCACGGTCGAGAGCGCCATCTGGCCTTGTCGGTGGGGCCCCCCACCATCCCCGCCGGGTATGTCGTGTACGCCGAGATACCGTTGCCGACCGGGACCCTTCTCTCCACCGGCCTGCAGGGACTCCAAGACGCCCTTTACCTTGGCCGAACCCAGAACGCACCGGTGCTCTTTGCCAGCACAAAGACGCTGCCGCTTTCCGGACAAAGGGTGACCCAACTGATCGATCTCAACGATCTCGGGGCCACGACTACGAAGCCGGGTGCGGGGGCGCTCCTGTTCGTGGTGACCTCGGACAACTCTGGCCTCACCACCTTGACCAATCTCCTCCCCTGGATCTTGGGCGCGGTGGTCATCCTGGCCGGGATCCTGGTGGTGATCGTCGTCGAGTCGAGCGCCCGTCGAAGAAAGTTTGCCTTTGCCCTTGTGAGCGACCTCGAGCACAAGAACACCGAGCTCGATCGGGCCATGATCGAGCAAGCCGAAGCCGAGCAAACGCGGATTCGCCTCGAGAACGAACTACGCCAGTCTCAGCGCCTGGAGGCGATCGGTCAGCTGGCCGGTGGAGTGGCACATGACTTCAACAACCTCCTCATGGTCATCTCGAGCCACGCCGACTTCATCGCCGAGGAACTCCCTCAAGATCATCTGGCTCAAGAGGATCTTGCCGAGGTGCGCGCCGCCGCTCAACGTGCCGCGGAGCTCACCCGTCAGCTACTGGTGTTCTCGCGCCGCGACCTTGTCCAGCCCTCGGTCATCGACGTGAACGTTGCCATCGCCGATGTGGTCAGTCTTCTTCGACGCACGCTTGGTGAGGACGTGCAGCTCAATACGGTGTTTTCCTCTGACATGCCTCGGGTCTTGTGCGATCCAGGAGAGCTCCAGCAAGTGCTGATGAACCTCGTCGTGAACGCTCGCCAGGCCATCGGCACCGATGGCACGATCACGATCGAGACTTGCGAGCAGACGCTGGACGATGACGCAGCAAGCGTCCACGCTGACCTCAAGGCTGGCCGTTACGTCCGGATCGCGGTCACCGACACCGGATGCGGAATGACCCCCGAGACCCTCAGCAGGGTCTTCGAACCGTACTTCACGACCAAGGACCCTGGATCGGGAACCGGGCTCGGTCTATCGACCGTCTACGGGATCGTGAGCCGATACGGCGGCTACGTGAGCGCATATAGCGAGGTCGATGTGGGGACGACTTTCAAGGTCTACCTCCCCTCGACGGACGAGGGGCTTCAGCCGGCCCCGGAGGAGATCCTTTCCGACATTCGGACCGAAGCGCTCGGCACTGTCCTCGTCGTCGAGGATGAGGCCGGCGTGCGCAACGCCTGCCGACGGATTCTCGAGCGCGCTGGCTTCGGCGTCATCGAGGCGAGCGATGGCGCCCAAGCCTTGGCTCAACTCGACGGGCTTCGGATCGACCTGTTGCTAACCGATGTCGTGATGCCCGGAGGCATGTCGGGTCGTGACCTGGCGCGCCAGCTTGAGGAGCTCCGTCCTGGCGTGCCGGTGCTATTCATGTCGGGCTACAACGCGGATGCCATTGCGACCCGGGGCGTGTTGGAACCGGGGATCAGCGTCGTCGAGAAACCCTTTAGCTCTGCTGACCTGTTGAGCAAGGTCCGAGAGTTCCTGCCTGCATCATAGGGTTTCCGATTCGTCCACCCGGGCACGAAGCTTCAAGCGGGATCGAACAGCCTGGGATGTTCAGGAGCTGCCGTCTTCGATCATGATTTACACGACCGAAATCCCCTGCCGGTGCTCGGTACTCGGCCATATCGCGGACGAGTCATTCCAGGCGTCGCGGTCGCCCTATCGAGCTTCAACTCTCCGCTTTGGCCTCGCGCTGGGCCCGGTACCAGGTCATCGCTGGCAGATCGGGAGGCTTGATCCGCTCTCGTTTGAGCTCCGAGAAGTTCTCATAGCGCGAAAGCCAGGAGACGTGGCGCCACAGCTCGACCGCTTCGTCGTCGGACGGTAGCTCGCTGATTACCGGTCCGAAGATCGCAGGTCCGTTACCGCCGTCAAGGACAATCGTCGGGACCCCGAAGCTTCTCGTCCGTTCGACAAGCCCGTGGTGTTCCTCGAGAACGGCCTCCCAGGTACTCGGGTCCGAAAGGGCCTCTGTGCACCACTGGACGTCGAGACCGACCTCTTCCAGAGCACCTCGTACGGCGGTTGCCATGTCCTGCTCGGGGGGTGACTGTTCCCAGATCCTTTTGCCGAGGGCGGTGTAAAAGGGCCCGATCGCTTCGCCGCCTTTTCGCTCTCGGATGACACTGGCCGTTCGTAAGGCCGGACCGGACCGGGCTTGTAACTGGTGCGGATCGGCGTCGTCCTTCAGGTTGACGACCTCGAGGGAGAACAGCCCCCAGTCGAGCGTGATCTCGCCGAGCTGCTCGAGCCGCTTGGCCCATCGCGATGTCTGGTAGCACCAGGGACAGATGGGATCAAAGTGGAATTTCACTGCGTCCATCAAGGTCTCCTCTCTTGTAGATGACTTGTCACCAGCGTGGGCTATCAGTCGAGCGCGGCGAGCGCCGTCTCGATCTCGTCGGGGTCCATGCGGGTCGTGTAGTCGGCCGACACGTATCGGGCACGCACGAGGCCAGAGCGGTCGATCACGAAGGTGGCGGGGACGGGGAGGTCCCAGCTGCCGTCGGCCGTGTGGGTCGACAGGTCGTTGTGGAAGACCTCGAGGTGGAGGTCCTTTAGGTCTGCAGGGACGATGAACTGGACCCGGTAGGCGGCGATGACCTCTTGGTGGACGTCGCTGAGCACGTCGAAGGTCAGCTCGTTCTTTTCGGCGACCGAAAGGCTGTGGTCGGGGGTCTGCGGGCTGATCGCGATCAGCGATGCGCCATGGGCTTGGAAGCGAGGCAGCGCGGCCTGCAGGGCCCGGAGCTCGAGGTTGCAGAAGGGGCACCACTCACCCCGATAGAACGAAACCACGACCGGACCCTGCTCGAGGCGCTGAGCCAGTTCGACGGGCTGGCCGATAGCGTTGGGCAGCCGGAAATCCGGAGCTCGCTCACCGATGGCGAGGCCCGGCGCAGCCCCCGAAGCGGTGATCTCTTCGGCGGCGGCCCGGAGCCGCTCGGCTACCGGATCGGGAATCTTGGCAGCGAACTCACGGAGCTGGCGGCTGAGCTCTCCTTTTGGATGGACGTTCGACATCGGGCTCCTTTCGTTTGGGGACAAGGTGGACAGCGTCTTGTTGACATCTGACGGATCGAAAGCACGATGCTCACCCGACGCTCTCCAGCAGGCGCCTTGCCGCTCTTCGAGCAGCCTTGGCCGCCCGTGTTGGGTCGCCGAGCTGAGCGCTGACCATGGACCCGTCGTAGAGCAAGGTCAGCTGTTCGACCAGGTCCCCACGTCGTGTTTTTGGCAGCTCAGCCAGTAGCTGAGCGAACAGGTTACGAACCTGGGTTCGGTGAGCGGCAACCACTTTCGACACCGAACCTGTGGGGTCGGGATACTCTGCAGCGGCATTGATGAACGGACAGCCTCGGAAGCCCGGTGCTGCGAATGCCTTCCCGAGAAGATCGAATACTGCGACTACTCGCTCCGTCGTCGATCCCCTGGAAGCGAGGACGGGATCAGCGACGTTGGCCCGCCAGTGATTCGCACGTTGCTCGAGGCATGCGGCGACCAACTCGTCCTTCGACCTGAACTGCTGGTAGAGCGTCGCCTTGGCCACATCGGACTCGACGATGACGCGGTCGACCCCGACGGCATGGATGCCTTCGGCGTAGAACAGTGCCGTCGCTGCCTGAAGGATGCGTTGGCGGGCGCTGGCGCGTTCAGTCAGACCGTTCGGCATTCCACCACCCTACTGAAGCAGCCGAGAAATGTACAGACCGACCTGTTCGCTTCTAGGCTGCCTCGGGGACCACCCCTGGCCGGGGGGCTTGCCGGTGACACGATGAAACGAGATGAGAGCAGGATAGGGTCCGATCGTCGACAAGGACCGACAGCCGGGACGGAGTCGTGGATGAATAGACCGCGGCATCACTGAATCAGCGCTGATTTTGGCGACGATGCGAGCCGGGGGTGGGTCACTCGGGCACGCGTTCAGCACGTGAGAGTGACCACCGTGACCACCGAATGGCGCCCTTTGATCACTAACAACTCGCCGTCTCAAGCGACATTGAAGCAAAAGGAAATTCGTCGTCGAGGTCTTGCTGCCATGGCCGGCTGAGAGAAGACTCACCCTGTCGGAGGTTCGCGAACTCATCCCTCGGAGTCGAGCCTGCAAGGACATCCCGACCTAATCACACCGAGACAGGAGATTGGCATGCCGACCTATATCTCTCTCATCAAGCTCAGCCATCAGGGGATCACGACCATCAAGGATGGACCTTCCCGGCTCGATTCAGCACGCGAGATCCTTAGAGGTTTCGGCGCTGAGATGAAGGACTTTTACTTCACCATGGGCCAGTACGACATCATCGTCATCACAGAGGCCCCCGACGACACCACTGTGGCCAAAGGACTCCTCGCAATCGCTTCGGGGGGCAACATCACGACGCAGACGTTGCGTGCCTTCAGAGAGGATGAGTACAGGGAGATCGTCAATGCCGTCCAGCCCATGACCGAGCACCCAGCCCTCGCGGCAGTCGAGATCGTTCGTCAAAAGCTGGTCGAGTCACTCGACGAACTCCAACGAGCGCTCCGTAGAGACTGAGCACCGAGAAAGGGCTCTCGTGTTCACCCTGCCTGCGGGCTGAATGGTGCGCTGCGTGGATCCGTCCGATTGTGAGCGAGAGCCCGACCTAGACCCATCACTCGCCATCGGCGGCTGTCAGGCATCATCCGCCACCCGTGGGCTTATGACCCCTTTGGTCCGTCCAGGCCCGTGAGCCGAAATGTCCGGTGTGGCTAGCCCGTTGGCCCGAAGCGCTCGATACGGATCCGCCCGAGAGCAGTGCCCAGCCCGAGCACTGCGTCCGTCGCCGCGTCGGCAAACGGCGACGAGCCGCAGATGTAAACAGTCGCATCCAGCGAGACCGATGGTCCGAGGTCGTCCTGGTTGAGTCGTTCGGCTGGCCGGCTGTATCCGGCTGGCGCCGCGCGCGTGTAGACGATCAAGGTCTCGGGACCGGGCAGCTCGTCGGCGTAGTAGAGGTCGGCCGGAGTCCGCACCGAGACGACCAGCCTGAGGAGGTCCGAGACACCCAACCGACGGGACAGGCGCAGCATCGCCATCAACGGGACGACACCGGAGCCACCACCGACGAGCAGGGCCGGATGGTCGGCCTTCCAGACGAACCATCCGCCGATCGGGCCCCGCACTTCGAGTTCGTCACCGACGATCGCCTCGTCGTGCAGGAAAGTCGACACCTCACCATCGGGGAGTCGTTCGACCGTGAGGTCGAACTCGGGCGTGCCATCCGGCGCAGAGGCGACAGAGTAGGACCGCATCGCGGTGTAGCCATCGGGGGCCCTGAGCCGCACGATGTAGTGCTGTCCGGCCAGGTGCTCCGAGGGGTGGGGCAGCCGAAGTCGGAACGTCTTGGCGGTCGCGGTCTCGTCGTGGATCGCGGTGACGGTCGCCGGTTCCCAGGTCCGCATCGACATCAGTCGCCCTGGTAACGCTGTTCCAGCCACGGGTCGCCCCGATTGTGGTAGCCGTTGCGTTCCCAGAATCCCTGCTCGTCGTGGTCGAGCAGACGGAGGCCAGCCACCCACACTTGGCGCTCTTCCAGAAGTAGAGGTGCGGCA
>DAIQQK010000272.1:0-2603 GCA_036786835.1 Acidimicrobiales bacterium
CCCGCCGTAGCTGTGGCGATGACTGGCGAGGCCTTTGCCGCCGTTGGCGCCGACGCGACAATCCCGGTCGTCTCGGAGTTGTTGGGGTACGGGGTGCACGTCAGGTTGAGAGTGCTGCCCGACACGACCAAGCCCAGCGAGATGGCCGGGTCCACCGTAAGTGTGATCGCACCGCCCGACGCAGTGAAGGGACCGACGGTCCCTGGCGTCGAGGGGAGGTTCAGGCTGAGACCTGTCGTCGGCACCGGGCTCGGGATCGGCGCGTCGATGGTGATGAGGGGGGCGGCGACCGAGGCCGGGGTGGCGCCTGTGGCGTCAACCTTGAGATTGGCGGTGCCCGTTATGGCGGAGTTCCCGAGGGCAGCAGCCGCTGAAACGATGGAGGAAGGCAGTGCCACAACGGACTGATAGTTGGTCAGGTTGAACTGTTGGCCCACGGCCGGAGAGGCCGGTGTGATGATGCCGGTCGTGACGACTCCGTTCAGCACGATGTTGCCGACAGGGGTGCCCGGGCAGTACAGCTCGTAGGGTGAGGAATCGGCAAAGGCGGGTGCCCCGGATCCTTGCACCAATGATGCGATAACGATGGCGATGCCGAAGGACAGAGCGGCGAACCCTGTCAGCGCGATTCGTAAGGCTTTGGCGTGCAAGCGGCGCATTGTCACTGCTTTCATTCTCAACGCATGGCGCCAGTCGCCTCGCGTCCCCCGGGGCTGATTTCAGAGCAGTCATGCCTGCCACCTCCACCATGCTTCAGACCGCTGGGCATCGACCTCATCAATACTGACGAAATCCGCCCATAACCTCAGCACCCACCGTCCGTTTTCCGATCTCTCCTTCACGAACTGGCCCGACATACGCCAGTCAGCCGCAGGTCCCCGTCACTCCTTTCCACGACGTCGAACGCCCCAAGCCACCACCGCGTGGGCTCTGAACTCCACCTGGCGCAAAAAGGCAGATTGTCAGTGGGCCCTCGATCTCGCCATGGCCTCTGGCGGGCTCGTACAGAGACGAGCATTTCCACCGATTCGGTAGCCTGAACACGTGCGCGTCAGCGTGGTGACCGAGATCTCGGCGCCAGTCGAGAAGGTGTGGCGGGCGTTGACGAGCCCGGACGAGGTGTGCATCTGGGACGGCGTGGTCGCGCTCCGGGTACCCATTGACTACCCGCAGGTCGGACAGCATGCGCGCTGGCAAAGTGCATTCGGGCCGCTGCGGCTTACTCTCCATGACCGCGTCCGAGTAATTGAGGACACCCGGCGAATGGCGGCCACCATTGACATCGCTTTCGTGCGCGTCGAAGAGGAATACCGTCTGCTCCCCACCTCGATAGGTGGCACGACCCTCGTGACTGACGACGATGTTCGCTCGCGGGTCCCGGGGTTGCAGTGGTTGGCGGTGCGACTCACTCAGGCGAACGTCTCGTCTTCGATGGCTCGCCTGAAGCGATTCTGCGAGGACCCAACTCGTGCGTGACGACTCGACTGCCACGCCTCGTGGGGCTGGCCACGTGGGGAATGCGGTGGGAGCCAGATCGGCGTGAGCATCGCTAAACTCCGATCCAAGCTGAGTGCGGCTGCCGGGCGAGCGCCCATCTTGGATCACATTCTTGCATGGCGGTCTCCTACGACCGCATCAACGAAGCGTTCCGCCCACGCGTCGACTCTCCTCGTCGGTCATCTCCAGATCGATAGGGCAGTGGTGAGTTTTGTCTCCGGCTGTGGCTCGCCGAATGGCGGCAGTGATGGCGAGACCGTACACGTGCCGTCGAACGTTCCTGATGCTCAGATAGCGGTCCATAGAACCACGCGACAAGGACAGGAAGCGATTTCGGGGAATAACCGACGGAAGCGGCTCAGCGTCGATCACCTTCAATATCGGTCACCAATCATTGGGCTACACAGTGCAGGGCGCTGTAGACGTGAACAATGGAGGAATGACTTGTTCGACGATCTTCACGCCAAAGTAGACCGAAGGAAGTGGTCATGGGAGCTTCTCGTGGATTGCATGCCTCGCAGCCACCACAGTGTCCGCGCCCGACCTGTGAGAACCATCGTGTGGGTCTGGCGCTGTCCCCCGGTCGAGCTACCTCTCTGCCTGGATGGGTTGTCAAGGACTTCAGATTCAAACACGAGTCGGGTGCTCTTTCGTGGTCTCGGTGGATCCGCTATGGGATATCCTGAACAGGATGAAGCTCGTGATTATGATCCCATGTCTCAATGAAGAGACGACTCTTCCTTTGGTCCTGAGAACCATCCCCGAGGAGATTGAGGGCGTCGACAGGATCGAGGTCCTCGTCATAGACGATGGTTGCACAGACAAGACCGTCGAGGTAGCAAGAGACCTCGGCGTAACAGAGTTTGTCCATCATCCACGAAACCGTGGCCTCGCGCACTCATTGCGCGACGGCATACAACGGGCCTTAGAGTTGGGTGCCGACATCTTGGTTCTCACTGACGGAGACAACCAATATCCTCAAGAACGCATCCCGGATCTGATTCGTCCGATTCTCGAAGGGCAGGCCGACACCGTAATCGCGGACCGACAGGTTCAAAACATCGAGCATTTCTCTCCCACAAAGAAGGTCCTGCAAAGGGTGGGGA
>DAIQQK010000019.1:0-37083 GCA_036786835.1 Acidimicrobiales bacterium
CGGCTGGATCTGCGGCACGAACTGGATCGAGGATGCGCCGGTACCGACGACGGCCACTCGCTTGCCCCGAAGATCGTACGAATGGTCCCAGGTTGCGGAGTGGAATGTCGTGCCGGAGAAGCTCTCGATGCCGGGAAGCGCCGGCACAAGGGGCTCGCTCAACCCGCCGCCCGCCGCGACCACCACGTCCGACGTGTGAACGCCCGACGTCGTCTCTATCTCCCAACGGCCTTCGGACTCGTCGAAACGCATCGCCGTCACGGGCGTGTCGAACCGGATGTGAGGGATCACGCCGGCCATCTCGGCGCAGCGCCGTAGGTAGGCCCATATCTCCGGCTGGGGTGAGAAGGAGCGGCTCCAATCGGGGTTGAGGGCGAAGGAGAAGGAGTACAGGTGGGAAGGGACGTCGCAGGCACAGCCCGGGTACGTGTTGTCGTGCCAAGTGCCTCCGACGTCGCCCGATCGCTCGAACACGACGAAGTCGTCGATACCCTCCTTCTTCAGTCGGATCGCCATGCCGAGCCCGGCGAAGCCGCTACCGACGATCGCAACTCGGTGGTGCTCGGTCACCTGGTCTCCTCTTGTTTGTCTTGCTTCTCCGGGCCCTCTTGGTCCCAGACTCCCATGATCTTCCACAGGGCGCGCGCCGGACCAGCGGTGAGCCCGAGCTCGGTGCAGAGCTTGCGCGGCTTTGCCACCGAGTCACGCAGCAGCTGTCGTCCCGGCTCTGACCGAACGGCGGCGATCAGCTCTCGGCGCGGGACCCCGTAGGCGCGGCGCAGGCTGTTGGGGGGATAGCACATCAGCCGGCCCATCGTGCCGAACAGCAGGGGAGCGGTGATCCCCAGAATCTGCCGGCGGACGTATCCGAGGCGCGGGACCGTGCGCTTCAGGTACTGGCGGGCGAAGGAGATGTGACGAGCCTCCTCGGTCACGTGGATGCGCATTATCCGTTCGATCACCGGGTGCGATTCCCCTGATCGCAATTGGCGGCGCTGAAGGAAATCGACCGGGTCCTCTCCTCCGAGCACGAAGAGGAAGAAGAGCGGAGGGAACACGCGGCTCAACCACACGACGCTGCGCGAGGCGACCTTCATCCTGCGCGGCATGCCCGTCACGTCGAGGCCACTTCGGTCGATGACCTCCTGGAACATCATCGTGTGCTGAGACTCTTCTGTGACCTCGTGATGGATGTAGCGGAACTCCGGCCTGCGGTTGGGCAGCCAGAAGGCGTACTCGAGAAGTCCACGCTGAAGGACGTTCTCGAACTCCCACCCGATTCGCATGGCCGACGCGACGCGGTGCAGCGCGACCCGTGAGCGAACCTCTGCGGGTTGCGACCGGTACCACTCGGTCTGGGCGAGCGGGTCGAAGGACCAGAGCGAGAACCTGGAATCCTCGGGGCTGATCTGCATGTCGGGTGCGTCCCAGTCGACGTCCTCGTAGGCGTCGAAGTGCTTGTCCACCGACTGGCGACTCAGGCGAGCGACTGTCGCGCTGAATACCGACTGTTCGTCAAGGGTCGTGGTCATATGACGCTCCTCTCTGTTGTCTGTTGAGCCTCTGGGGTCTCCTCGTCGGAGTTGCCGACGTCGGTGAGGGGCTTCGACTCGGTCAAGTGCCCGGGGCGAGTGGCGTGCCCGGCGTGCGCCCTTCGCCTCTGGCGCGCAGCCTCGTGGAGCAGGGCAGCGATCTGTTCGGGAACTTCGATCGGGAGCATGTGACCTGCATGGGGGATCTCGACGAGACGCGAGCCCGGCACGATCCCGGCGATCCTGCGCGAGTGTCGTGCAGGAAGCAGATTGTCGCGCTCGCCGGCAACCACCGTGACCGGGACGTCGACCTTCGCGAGGCCTTCGGTGAGGTCCATCGTGTTCATCGACTCCAGGAAGCCTGCGCGCACATGTGGGGGAGTGGCGGCGAACATCTCGCAGACCGTCTCGAGGTGTGAACGGCATGTCTCTCGACCGAATGTTCGTCGCACGAGGAACGGGCCGACCGATCGCATGCGCATCGCGCTGTCGAGGTGCCGGTGGGCGATGATCCGTGGTCCAAGGCGGTCGACGAGCTGACCCCTCGAGACACCCACACATGCGGTCGCCACCAGCACGATCGCTCCGACTCGCTCGCTCACGGCTTGCGGATTCGAGCTCGCCAGCGCCTGTGCCGTCATCCCGCCCATCGAGTGTCCTGCCAGCACGGCTTCGCTCGCGTCGACGTGGTCGAGCACCGCACGCATGTCGTCGGCGAGGGCCTCCAAGGTGAGCCCCGACGACCCGATGGTCGAGCTGCCGTGGCCCCGGTGGTCGTAGCAAACGACGTCGTGTCCGCCGTCCACCAGGCGGCGGGCGACGGGCGCCCATACTCGCCGGTCGTTGGTCCAGCCGTGCGCCAGCACGAAGGTCGCAGGAGCCGCGTCGTCCTTTGCCGGGCGGCGCTCTGCGCGTGCGACCACGACTGACAGCTCGGCACCGTCGGCAGAGCGGACGCGAAGCTCCTCTGCGCCGTGAATGTGAGCGATCTCCTCAGTCGCCAGATGGGATCTTTCCCATCGCGCGAGCGCCGACTTGGCCGCCACGAAGGCTCCAGCCGCTCCCACTGCTGCGGCGCCGGCGATGTGTCGCGAGCCGAACCGCGGGCTCATCTTGTTCCCCAGCTCAGCCCGCGCGCAGAGACGCTCGCGAACGTGTCGGCGACTCGGCTCGGGACCACTCCACGCACCACCCAACCGGCCCATGCTTCGGCGCCCACCGGAACCACCGGGCGGTCGCGCTCGATTGCGCTCACGATCGCCTCGCCGACGATTCGGGGAGGGTGGCCGTGCCTTGCGAAGAGCTCGCGTACTCGCCGGACGGCGTCAGTTCCCGCCTGCTCGCCGCGAAAGCGGGTGTGCTCGATGATCGGGGTCGCAATTACTCCGGGGCAGACCGCGCTCACCCCCACACCTTTCGGACGCCAGTCGGCCCGGAGGCTTCTCGACAGTGCGAGCACGGCCGCCTTGGTCGTGCCGTACGCCGGTTCGTTCGGTGTGTGCACGTAGCCGAGCCCGGAGGACACGTTGACCACATGCCCACTTCCGCGCTCCACCATGCTGCTGCCGAAGGCGTAGCTGCAGTGGATGACACCCATGAGGTTGACACCAAGGATCCAGTCCCAGTCCTCGAGGGAGGTGTCGCAGAACGGTCCCGACATGCCCACCCCGGCGTTGTTGACGAGGACGTCGAGGACACCGTGCTCGGAGTGGACCGAGTCGGCGAGCTCGCGCACGGCCCGCCGGTCTGCCACGTCGACCTCGTAGGCGATGCCCCCGCAGTCCTCCGCGGCCCTCTTTGCCGAAGCCGCGTCGAGATCTGCCGCCAGGACCCTGGCGCCTCGCGCGGAGAGGGCCAGTGCGGTGGCGAGCCCTATGCCGCTGCCGGCGCCCGTGACCAGGCAGAGGGAACCGCCGAGCTCCACCCGCCCCCGTCGCCGGTCGCGCGCTGTTCGTCTCTTGCGAGTCGGATTGCCGCCCATCTGCGTCCCAACCTTGGTGACCTTCGCCACCTTCGTGCCGCCACTGCCATTGAAGATAGTGCCATTGTGCGATGTAAGTGTCAAGTCCACTGGTACAGTTGTTGATGTGACAATCGAGGGGATCCAGGAATACAGGATCGACGACCTGGCCCGCCTGGCGGGGACGACCGTGCGCAACGTTCGTGCCTACCAGGACCGGGGGCTCCTTCCCCCGTCCAGGCGAGAGGGCAGGGTCGCGTTCTACTCCGATGCCCACCTCGCCCGGCTGAGGGTGATCTCAGAGCTGCTGGATCGGGGTTACACCCTGGCCAACATCCGGGAGCTGATCGGGGCCTGGGAGTCGGGCCAGAACGTCGGCGATCTCCTGGGCCTGGAGGCTGCACTCACCGCCCCGTGGTCGGACGAGACCCCGACGAAGATCTCGGTTGGGGATCTGACGGCTCTCTACGGCGACGAGGTCCCCGACGCAGAGGCGATCGAACTGGCCCTCGACCTCGGGATCATCGCGGCTCAAGGCGACGAGCTCGTCGTCCGGAAGCCCAGGCTCCTCCACGTGGGAGCCCAGCTCGTCGCCGCGGGCATCCCGCTGAAGTCGGCGCTCGCTCTCGCCGGGCGACTTCGCGAGGACATGGACCGCGTCGCCGCCAGCTTCGTCGACCTCGTGGCGACCAACGTGTTCGATCCCTTCGGCGACCACATCCCTGCCGAGGAGATACCGCGCCTGACCGAGATCATCCGCCGACTGCGCCCGCTGGCAAGTGAGGCGGTGGACGCCGAGCTTGCCGACGCGATGGGCCGGCACGTGCAGACCCAGCTCCGCGAGCGCCTCGACAGGATGCTCGCCGACGTCAAGAGGGCTCAAACCGAGGCCTCGTGATGTCCTGGTGAAACGGCCGAGAGGGGCGTGAGCCGCAGGGCACGTAGCTCCCGCGCGGTGCCGGTGTTGGTCGAAGCGGGCGCTCGCCGCGTGTTCGCCTGCGCGTCGGACTGGCCAGGATGGTGCCGCTCGGGCAAGGACGAGAAGCTGGCTCTCGAGAATCTCGCCGGATATGCACGTCGCTACGCCGCAGTGGCGAAGGAAGCGGGCCTTCGATTTCCTCCCGGCGACGCAGATGAGGTCGTCCTCGAAGTGGTCGAGCGCCTCCCCGGGGGCCCCACGACCGACTTCGGCGCTCCGCAGTCGGTGGCCGATTCCGATCGGCGACGGCTCACGCCGAAGCAGTCGCAGGCAAATGAAGCGCTCGTTCGGGCGGCGTGGACCCTGCTCGACGGCGTGGTGGCAAACGCCCCGGCATCCCTCAGAAAAGGGCCACGCGGTGGGGGACGAGACCGCGACGCGATCTTCGCTCATGTCCTGAGCGCAGAGGTGATGTACGCGCGCAAGCTGGGTATCCGGGTTCCCGAGCCGGATCCTTCGGACCGCAAGGCGGTGTCGTCGTTCCGTGACTCGGTAGTCGCTGTGTTGGCGTCTACGCGCGCCCCGGCTCCGCTCGTAGAGAAGGGCTGGCCCGTCGCCTACGCAGCCCGCCGAATCGCGTGGCACGTCCTGGATCACGCCTGGGAGATCGAGGACCGGTCCACGTAGGGCCGGACTAGGTTCTGCGTGGAGGTGGGGAGAAGGATGAGCAGGTCATGAGCCGAGTGGTGAGCCAGTCGACGAGCCGAGTGAGGAGCCAGTCGACGAGCCGTCCGCCAAGGAGGAGGGCTGCGACCCTCGCCTTCGCCGGCTTCGCCACGTTGGCGGGTTCGCTTCTTGCGGCCTGTTCGAGTTCGCCTGCCTCGACTGTTCTGCCGTCGGTTCCTGTTCAACAGAGCGCACACGGAGTTCCGTCCTTCTACACGCCTCCGAACCCGCTCCCGGCAGGGTCCCCGGGGAGCCTCATCCGCGCGGAGCGCGTCACCGGGGCGCCGCTCGTGCCAAGTGGCGCGACGGTGTGGCGGATCCTCTATCACTCACAGTCGATCTACGGAGCGGACATCGCGGTCTCGGGCTATGTGGTCGTCCCGCCCGGGCGCCCGCCGGCGGGGGGATTCCCCGTGATCAGCTGGGCGCACGGCACCACAGGTTTCAACGACGTCTGCGCTCCCTCGCTCTTCAACGATCTCGCGAGTGCGGGCGGACCATCCTTCGACACCGGGCCGGTGTCCGCCTACCTGGCAGCAGGCTTCGAGATCGCAGCCACCGATTACGAGGGGCTAGGCACGCCGGGGCCGCACCCCTATCTGCTGGGTGAGAGCGAGGGTCGCGGAGTGCTCGACGCCGCGCGAGCAGCGCAGCACCTCCCGGGCTCGCAAGCGAGTTCGACCGTCCTCATATACGGGCACTCGCAGGGCGGACAGTCTGCGCTGTTCGCCGGAGAGCTCGCGCCCACCTACGCACCGGACCTCCACGTCATCGGGGTGGTCGCTGCGGCTCCGGCCACGAATCTCTCGTCGATCGTCCAGAACTCGATCTCGACCTCGTACAGCTCGAGCATCTTGCTCTTCACGGTGCCCGCGCTCCTCACCTGGAGCGAGACGTACCACGACCTGCCGGCGAGCGACGCATTCACGTCATCGGGAGCCAACCTCGGACGTTCCCTGGTCGACACTGGATGTCTCACCCAGCTGCTGTCTGCGATGACCTCGCGTCACGCCACACCTGACGACTTCTTCGCGCCAGGCGTGGACTCGAACAGTGTCGTTGCATCGCACGCGAAGTTGAACGACCCAGGCCGCACGCGCACCGTCGCTCCCATGCTGGTAGTGCAAGGCACCGCCGACACGACCGTCCCCGCGTTCCTAACGGACATGTACGTCCAGAACATGGCGTGTCCGATCGGCGACACCATCGACTACCTCCACGTCAACGGGGCCACCCACTCAACCGTGCTCACCGATGCACAGGCCCCGGTCCTCGCCTGGATGCTGGCGCGCGTCGCCCGCATGCCCGCTCCGTCCACCTGCGCGGTTCCCGGTGACGTGTCCCCCTACCTGCCGGCCCACCGGTGAGCCGGCCTGTCTTCCGACTATGAGCGGCGGTGCTTCGGCCGCACAGGCCAGGGAGCTCGTCGAGAGGTATCTCGATCGCATAGTCGCTCACGACTGGGACGCGATGTCGGAATGTCTGGCGGACGACGTGGTGAGGACGGGACCCTTCGGCGACACATATTCGGGAAAGCGCGACTACGTCGAGTTCCTGTCGGGCCTCATGCCGTCGTTGGAGGGCTATTCGATGCGCGTCGACAGGATTGTCGCCGACGGTGCCTTCGCCGTCGCAGAGCTGAGCGAGACGGTGGAGCTGGGGGGCGTGCCCGTCGAGACGCCCGAAGCTCTCGTGTTCGACATGGACGACGACGGTCGCATCGCCCGCATATCGATCTACATCCGGCGACTCGGCTCGACCGACTGATCGCCGGGTCGTCGGCCGGGTATGGCCGCTTCATTGGCCGGGAACTTGAACCGTCTTCCCGCTCTCCCAGCGACGCAGCACCAGGTAGCTCCCCTTGAGCGCTCCGTGGTCCCAATTGCCGAATCCCATCGTGGTGCCCTCCAGTCCGCTCGCTGCAGGCAAGCGCTTGACCCGCTCGAGGGCGTCCCTCACACCGTCGCGCGTGAGGTGCGCCGTCCTCGCAAGTGCCTCGCCGAGCAACCGTCCGATGTCGTAAGCAGCAACTCCGACGGGCCCGGCGGCAGATCGCGCCGAGCGGCCGGCCAACGCGGCGCGCGCCGAGTTCTCGTCCGACACCGTGTCGACGTAGACCCAACCCTCCCAGTCGGCTCTCCAATCACGACGGGCGTAGCCGAACATGAGCGCGGAGTTCGCGACCACCGGGACCTTCCAACCTTCCTTGGCGACGGCCACGGCCAGAGGACGTGCTGCCACACCGAGCCCGAAGTAGGCGAGCGCATCGGGTTCACCGCGTCTGATGCGAACCACCTCGGTGGAAAGGTCGACGGCTAGGGGGGAGACCGCTGTGCTCGCCACGATCTCGATCCCCTCCGTCGCGCAAGCGTCTGCGAACGAGTCGAAGTACCCGCGCCCGACCGGGGAGTGGTCGTGGGCGACCCCCACGCTTCGATGTCCTCGGCTCGAGAGATGTCGGGCTATGACGGCAGGCTCTTCGGCGAGCGAGCCAACTTGGTAGTGGAACATGTGGCGGCCGCGCGTCTGTTCTCCGCCTGTGTAGTTGATGCAGGGCATCTTCGCCTCGTCGGCCATCGGGCCCACGATGAGACCGTTGTCACTGATGCTCGGCCCCACCACGGCAAGGACACCTGCATCCACAAGCTCGGTGAAGCAGCGCTCCACGTCGTGGGCAGAACCGGCCGGAAGCCCCCGCGACTGGCGTGACACGAACTCCACGGGCCTATCGAGGCGTCCGGTCTCCGATACGTGTTCGAAGCCCAGGCGCAAGGCCTCCTCGAAAAGAGCACCGTTGTCCGCTTGGGGGAAGTCGAACAGCACTCCGACGAGCAGCGGGTCTACACCTCGAGCATCGGCCACAGGTCGAACGATCTCATGGCTTCAAGTGCATCGGCAAGCCGCTCCGTTCGAGCAAGAGCCGCGCGAGCTATTTCCTCCGCGATCGCTTTGCGAGCAGGCGCAAGAATACGATCGTGCCGGCGACCAGGCGGGTGACGTCGAAGCTCGGCACGAACCGAACCCTTTCGCCCTGGACCACGTAAACGCCGAGCGGGTAGACGAAGGCGCCGAAGCCGCCGCCGTTTCCCTCGGAGTCCTTGGATCCGTCTTCCGGGCCCGTCCCCGCCCTTCCCTCACCGCCACCGCCACCACCTGCGACGATCGCGACCGGGATGACCGTCGTCGTGCCGACCTCGTATGCGGGCCCGAACGCTCGCCCCACGGTGAGGTTCTCCCCGATGCGTCGGAAGAGCTCTTTTGGCTCCATCGAAAGTTTCATCCCTGTCCCCATCCCTCTGGTCGGAGTCGTCTTGTCCGGACGGTCTTCTCGGGGCAGTCTTGTCGGGAAGCGACTCGGTCACCAGCAGGCACGGAGGGGGCGATGAGGCGACTTATCTCGATGCTCGCCGGCGCTCGGCTCGCCGGCGCTTGCGTAGCCGGCGTCGTGTTCTGGTTGGCATCGACCTGCGCCGCTTCGGCACAGAGCGCCCAGGCGGCGACGTTGTCGTCGGGCACTAAGTCGTGCATCGCCTCGACGGGGTGCCAGATGTCGCTTTCGGGAACGGGATTCGCGGCGTCGGAGACCGTCGACCTGACGCTGCACTCGACGCCCTCCGGGCTGGGCACGGTCGACGCGGGTCAGAACGGTGACTTCGTCACGACGGTCACGATCCCTGCCGGGGTAGCTGCGGGCACCCACTCGATCGTCGCGATCGGAGAGACGAGCGGCATGACGGCTGCGTTCACCTTCACCCTCACGGCCGAGACCACTGCGACCACGACCCCACCCCCACCCCCACCCCCACCTGTTACGACTGCCCCGCCGGCGGCGGTCCCGCCCTCTCCGTCGGCGACCGGCGCCCTGCCTTTCACCGGTGTCGACGCCGCTTTGCTAGTTGCATTCGCGGTCGTCGCCATCGTGGCGGGTGCGGCGGTCCTGTTTGCAGGCGGCTTCAGGCGCCTTGGCCGCGGCAACCGAGTCCGGGGGTAGAGCGCCGTGCTCGAGAGTCTGGCCCATACAGCTATTTGCGTAACGGACCTCGACGCCGCTGTGCAGTGGTATTCCGAGACCCTCGGCTTGCGAGTTCTCGCGCCTGCGTATCGGATGGAGGGGGCAGACATCGAGCGTGACATGGGTGAGCTCGTCCCGGCGCCCGTGGTCGTGAGAGCGGCGATCCTCGGAATCGCGGACGGCGACAACGTGCTCGAGCTGATCGAGTACCCCGAGCTCGCGCGCCCGCAGGAAGGATCCGAAGGGGGTCGCTACCCGGTCACGCGGCCCGGTCTGACCCACGTCGGCCTCGTCTGCGACGACCTCGGACAGACGAGGCGTGATCTCGAAGCCAAGGGGGTCGAGTTCCTGACCTCCGACGTCGCCGACGTTGCGGGCCTTCGCACGGCGTGGTTCCGCGACCCGTGGGGGACCGTGTTCATCCTCCTCGAAAAGCGCAGGCCGGACCGCCCCTACTGGCGTCAACCCTGGACCTGAGAGGCCCCTCCTCCGTCCACCAGGTTCGGCGACCCGGAACATTCGGGCTGACTCCCATTGTGTTGCGAACAGGTGACAAACTCTTGTCCCATGCCCCGGCCCGGACCCCGTCGGCCATGAGCCTCGTCAGGGAACCCGCTCCCGAGGAAGTCCTCCCGGGATACTCGGTCGAGGGCCTCCCCCGAATCGCCGAGGAAGTGGACACCCACGGTCTCCAAGTGGCCGAGCGCGCCGCTTGGAGCATCGTGTGGCTCGCCGTTCTCACCGCCGGGCTCAATGTCTGGGGGTTCTGGTGGTCCTCGGCCGTCGTGACGCTGCTCGCGCCGTTGATGATCCTCGGCGCCATATGCGGGCTCGTCGCGACCTGGGTGGTTCGAAGCCCGCGCACGCCGGTGTTGCAGCGCCTCGCCTTCGCCGGGGTGTTGCTGTCAGTGCTGTTCCCGCAGGCGATCGCCATTCACATGCGCAGCTCGTACACCACGGACTCGGCTGCGTTCGACCAGGCGTCCGCGCGCCTGCTCCTGCACGGCCACAATCCCTACACAGCGTCGTTGTCGTCTGTCGGTCACCTGTGGTCGGTACCGGCTCGCTTCTGGACCTACACCGTCGACGGTGGCCACGTAGTCCACGCCTCCTACCCCGCTGGGTCGTTCTTGATGTACGTGCCCGCCATGGCGCTCGGGGTGAACCACATGGTCGTGGACTGGACCGACCTCGTGGCGTGGATGTTGTGCGTCGCCTTGTTCTTCGTCCTACTGCCGGTGTCGCTGCGCTGGCTGTCGGGGCTTCTGGCCCTTACTCCTATATTCATCGGTTTGTTCTCCTCAGGAGGAACCGACGCCGCGTTCTTACCCTTCTTGGTGCTTGCGGTGTGGCGGTGGGACAGGTTCTCGCGTCCGGGAACCGGTGTAGCGCGCTGGATCGGCCCGGTCGCGCTCGGTGTTGCGTGCGCGATCAAGCAGACCCCGTGGTTCTTCGTGCCGATCCTCGCCACGGGGGTCGTCCTCGAAGCGCGCCTTTCGGGCCGGCCCGCAATGCGTCCGGCACTGCGCTACCTGGGGATCGTTGTCGGTGTGTTCAGCATCGTGAACCTCCCGTTCATCGTTTGGCAGCCATCGGCTTGGGCGCGCGGGAGCCTCCTGCCGTTCTTCGGCGGCCTGATAGCCCAGGGACAGGGTCTGGTGACTCTGGCCACCCACGGCATCACCGGCGGCGCCGACTTGACGATGCTCAGCGTCGTCTCGGTCCTCGGATACCTCGCGATGTTGACCGCGTGGATCCGGTGGTACCCGACGCTCAAGCGTGCCTGGTTTCTCGTGCTCCCGGTCGTGTTCTTCCTGGCCCCGCGCAGCCTCGCCAGCTACTTGGTCGATCTCGTCCCCGTGGCGGTGGTCGCGGCCGTCACCGTGCACAATGCTCCCCATGTCTCACCTTCTCCCGCCGAAGGTCCCGACGCCTCCTCGCACGCCGCAGACCGGACCGATCGGGCGGGGTTCTCGCCGAGAGCGCTGGCGGGAATCCTGTGCGCGCTTCTCGCCGCGATGGTCCTCGTCGGAGCGCTGGCTCTTTCTTCTCACACTTTGGGGATCAAGGTCGACGGGGTGAAGACCGCCAAAAGGGGCAGCGACGTCGCGGCAGTCACGCTCACGGTGCAGAACCTCACGGCATCGACCGAACGACCGCACTTCCTCGTGAACCCCGGCTCGGGTGAAGCCGGCTTCTGGAAGCTGGCTGGGGGTCGCGACGTAGTGCTCGCGCCACGCGCGACCGAGACCTTCACCCTGTACGCACCGATCTCCACGACGTCGCCGCAACACGGCGCGAAATGGCTCGTCGAGGCCTACACGTCGAGCCCCGACACGATCAGCACGTCGTCGCTCGAGACCTGGAGCGGCCCGCGCTGAGAGGCCGGGAGCCGAAATGAACGACCGCGAGCTCGGTCTCGCCGGGGTCAACCCCCGGCGACGCGATCGGGGGGGCGGACCATGAGCTGCACCGTGTGCCGCTCGCCGACAGGAGAGCGAAGCCCCGGGGCGCCACGCCGCTCGCCGCGTCTTTGGAATCCCATCGCCTCGAAGAAGGCGATCGCTTTGTGGTTCTCGCCCAACGTCTCGAGGTGACACCCTGGCACGCCCGAGCTCTCGAGCCGCCCGAGCCACTCGCGCATAAGGGCGCTTCCGATCCCGAGGCCGCGGATCGAAGGCAGCATGTCGATGTGCAGGTGGGCGGGCCACCTGTCGTCGTGGAATGCACCAGGAGGAAGCCGCTTGCGCACCCCGTCCACCGCGATGTCGAGGAATGAGCGCCACACCACGCCCGCGGTCCCGGGCCGGAAGGCGATGCCGCGCCGGACCAGGTGGTGGCGGAAGATCGAGGCAGGTTCCCACGCCTTGCGGGAGTCGATGCACCCGAGCAGGTAGCCGCAGACGACACCGTCGAGCTCGGCGACCAGTGCGGACTCGGGCTCGGCGTCGGTGTAGTAGGAGGTGAAGAGGTCGGCGAAGCTCTCGAAGTCCCGCCAGAGCCATTCGACAGGGTCTCCCATGTACCCCGTCAGGTAGCAGATCTCTCGGACCCGGGCGCGGTCACGAGCCTCGTACGCCCTGATCCTCACCTCGTCCGAGTGGCCGTGGGCAGCTGTCATCGAGGTGCAATTTGACCCTCTTTCGGACGACCTGTCGTCACGACCGGCGTCGTCTGCTCAGCGAACCTCCTCGTCCACAGAGACTCCGTGCCCCCGGACGGCGCCGAGCTTCTCGGGGTTCGTGACCACCCTCACCCCGCTCACCTGACCGTCGATGACGTCCAGCACGAGCGCCGTCGTGACCTCGCCCGACGCCTCGATAACCACTCCGGGCTGGCCGTTCAACGTCACCTGGCGGACGGTGGCGTCGGGAGGGTTCCTCTTCGCCACATTTACGAGCCAGCGCGCGGCGCGCACCGCCCCGACGACGGGCCGTGGAGCAGCGCGCGCCTTGCCTCCGCCGTCGGTCCACACGACGACGTCGTCGGCGAGCACCGACATGAGCTCCGAGATGTCACCGGTGCCGCAGGCGACGATGAACCGCCGCGTCAAGTCGCGGCCGCGCTCCGCGTCGGCGTCGAATCGGCGCCGCCGCTCCCCGATGCGATGCCGGGCGCGAGCCGCCAACTGGCGGCAGCTCGCCTCGTTGTGCCCGACCATCGACGCGATCTCGGCGTAGGAGTATTCGAACACGTCGCGAAGCAGGAACGCTGCGCGCTCGACAGGGCCGAGCTCCTCGAGCAGCACCAGGAAGGCCAGCGACAGTGTGTCGGCGAGCTCGGCTCCAACAGCGGGGTCGGTGTTGCTCGTGGGCAACGGCTCGGGCAGCCACGGGCCGGGGTAGACCTCGCGTTGTGAGCGAGCCGAACGGAGCCGGTCGATGCAAAGACGAGTGACCATCGTCGTCAGGTACGCGCGTGCTGAGCGGACCTCGGCCCGATCGGCCGATGTCCAGCGCACGTAGGCGTCCTGGACCACATCCTCGGCCTCGGCCACGACACCGAGCATCCTGTAGGCGACTCCGAGGAGCACCGGGCGGAGCTCGACGAAAGCCGCCCCGCTGTCGGCTTCAGGGTTCAAGGCTGTTCACCCGGCTTCAGGGCTCGAGGTCGTTCACCCGGCGTGGGGCAAGTCGATTTGTTGCGCAACCCGGGGTATCTCGCAGGAGTCGGAGAAGCCCTGGCTCTTCAGCCCCAGCCCGGCGTTGAACCTCGAACGGAAGTTCTCGAGCGCGACCCATGCGGCCAGCTCGACGATCTCGTCCTCGCCGAAGTGGCGGTGGAGACGTTCTGCGAGGTCCTCGGGAACCTCGGCGGGCGAGCCCGTGGCGGTCTCGGCGTACTCGAGCGCGACCCGCTCGCGCTCGTCGAACAACGGGCTGTCCCGCCATGCGAGGACGCTTCGCACCTTTGCCGGATCCGCACCATGCTGGAGGTTCTCGTAGTAGCCGTAGTCGACGCACCAAGGGCAGCCGATGATGCTGCTCGTCAGCTGCACGACCAGATCGCGAAGTGAGACGTCCAGCTTCTTCCATCCCCGCGCGGCTGCCATCTCCATGGATCCCCAGGCGACGAGGACCCCTGCGTGCTGTGCTGCCGCCTGAGTGGGCTCCACGATGCGGCCGAACTCGCGGCGCGAATACCTGAAGGCCAGGCGCCGGACCAGCCCCCGGGGTCGCTCGATCAGTTCGACGTGAGCCATCGCGTTCCTCCTCGTGCTGGGTCCATTCTCCCCCTGACATTCACTCTCTTCACCACATGATCAGACGAGAAAGTGGACCTCCCTGTGACAGTTGCGGCGAAAAACCCCGGAAGCTTCGGCAGCTTGGTCTGCGGGACAGTGACCCCTCAGGCGCTCTTGCGGTATCGCCACACGGCGATGGGCACGAGCACGACGAGCAGACCGGCGGTCCACGCGAGGCACTGCAAGACGTAGCTGGCGGTGGGCCCGCCGATCATGAGCGCACGGGTCGCGTTGACCAGGACGCCGATGGGCTGGTGGACCGAGAAGACTTCGAGCCAGTGGGGCATCGAGGACGCCGGCACGAACGCCGGCGACGCGAACAGCAGAGGGAAGAGGATCGGGAACGCCATCACCTGCGCCGTCTCGCTGTTGGACGCAGTCAGGCCGATGATTGCGAAGCCCCAGAGCAACGCGTACGCGAAGACGAGAACGAGCGCGACGGCCCCCAGGAACGCCAGCGCCCCCGTCGGGAAGTCGAAACCCACGAGCGCACCGACGGCGGTCATCACCGCGATGACGAAGACGTTTCGGACGAGGTCCGCGAGCGTCCGGCCGGCGAGCACGGAGAACCTGGTCATCGGAAGGGCGCGGAAGCGCTCGATCAGCCCCGAATGCACGTCCTCTGCGAGCCCGACCGCGGTGCCGATTCCGCCGAACGAGACGGACTGGGCGAATATCCCCGCCATGAGGAAGTCGACGTAGGGGAGCTTGGCGCCGCCCGGCAGGGTGGCACCGAGTTTGATCGCCCCCGAGAAGACGTAGCGGAAGAGAAGCACGAACATGATCGGCTGCACAGTCGAGAAGAAGAGGGCATCCGGCGTCCTCTTATAACGGATCAGATTCCGTTTGGTGATCGTAAGGACGTCCGCCACGGCCCAGTAGAGCGAGCCCCCCGAGCCGATCTCGACCTGGGGTGAAACGACTTCCGTAGCCGTGATCGTCACGACGTTCCTCCCTCTGCTTCGTGTGCCGAGGCGGCGTGGCGGCGCCCGCGTCGGCTTCGTCTGGACCTGCGGCCGTCGCCGGGATCGGAGTCCTGGCCGTCGAGCGATCCTTCCTCGGTCGGCCGGCCTGTGATCGAGAGGAAGACGTCGTCCAGGCTGGGCTCGCGCAACCTGAAGATCGTCGGTACGAGCTCGTTCTGGTCCAGGAGGCGAAGCACTTCGAGAGCTGCCTTGGGCCCGTCGTCCACCGGTAGCTCCACCACGGATCCGACCACGCTCGGAGCCTTCGTGCCTGCTTCCGCCAAGAGCAAAGCGGCACGCTGGGCGACCGATGCGTCGCTGAGCCCCACGTCGAGCATCGTGGTCCCGAGTTGCGCCTTCAGCTGTTGTGGCGTGCCCTCTGCGATCACGCGGCCCAGGTCGACGACCGCAACTTTGCTCGCCAGCCGGTCGGCTTCCTCGAGATACTGAGTGGTGAGGAGCACCGTCGTCCCGCCCCCGACCAAGCCCTCGATCATCTCCCAGAGGTCGTTGCGGCTGTGGGGGTCGAGCCCCGTGGTCGGCTCGTCGAGGAACAAGACAGGTGGACGTGCGACGAGAGCGGCGGCGACGTCGAGCCGTCTTCTCATACCCCCCGAGTAGGTCTTGAGAGGCCTGTTCGCCGCGTCCACGAGTCCGAACTGCGAGAGCAACTCGCCCGCCCTGCGGGCGACGACGTCGTGCGGGAGGCGATTGAGCCGGCCGACCATCGTCAGGTTCTCGCGGCCACTCAAGTATTCGTCGACTGCCGCGTTCTGTCCTGCCAGCCCGATCAGCTTGCGGACGAGGCCTGCCTGGGCGACCACGTCGTGGCCGAGAACGCGGCCGCGTCCACGGGTGGGTTCGATGATCGTCGTGAGGATGCGGACAGCGGTGGTCTTGCCGGCGCCGTTCGGGCCGAGCAACCCGAACACGGTTCCCTCCTCGACCTCGAAGCTCACGCCGTCGAGGGCACGAACTTCACCTTCGAAGGTCTTCTCGAGCCCGTCTGCCTCGATCGCAAGGCTCATGCGGGCCACCCTACCGGCCTGTGCTTTGCAGTCGGGACGGACCTAGTCAGGCAGCGACCTCAGTCGGGGGCGAAAAGCGCTATGCCTGCTTGCTCGGACACGGCTTCGAACTCGGCGTGCACCGCCATACCGATCTCGAGCGTCTCCGGATCGCATCCGACGATGTTGGTCATCACCCTGGGCCCCTCTTCGAGGTCGACCAACGCGACGGCATAGGGGAGCTGATCCCGGAACGGTCGCGAGTAGTTCTGCCGGATGACCGTGAAGCTGTAGATGGTTCCCCGCCCGCTCGCCGAAACCCATTCGACGGGTCCCCGACACTCGAGGCACCGGTCGCGCGCGTAGAGCTGGTGCGCTCCGCAGCTCTCGCATCTCTGGATCACGAGCCGTCCGTCGTGGCCCGAAGCCCAGTACTCGGAGGAGTCGGCGTCCGGAAAGGGGGCTGGGCGCGGCTTGGGTGGGCCCTCGTCCGCAGTCTTGGTGTTCTCCTCAGGCATGGTCTCTGCTCCCGTCTCCGGTCTCGTCTCAGCGCATCCAGAGCTCGCGGATGCTTCCGGTGTCCTGCTCCACCAGCGCATGTTGCTGTTCCCACGTCTCGGCGCAACTCGACGAGCAGAACATCAGAACACGCCCGTCCCCGTCGTGGCGGCGCTCCACGGCGGTCTCGGATGTGAGAGGGATCTGGCACACAGGATCGGGAACCGATCCAGGAGTCGCCTCGACTACACCTAGGCGAACCACGTCGATGGGTTGCTCGAGCCCGCGCACGGTCACGAGGTCCCCGCTGTCGTAGGTGGCCCACGGCGGAAGCAGGGGCACGATGGTCGACACCGCCACGACCTCGTGCGGCTGGGCCAGGTCGCACAGGCGCGACGCGACATTGACCGCATGGCCTATGTAGTCGTCGCCCTCCAGCAGGATCACCGCTCCTCGGGTTATACCGCACTTGATCGTCACGTCCTCGGGGGCGGGGTCGATGGCGCTGCGCATCTCCAAGGTCGCTGCGACGAGTGGTGTGGTCTCGACGCAGACGAGCATCGCCCCGTCACCCAGCCACTTCGCGATCCTCACACCCCGACGCGAGCAGATGTCTCTGAGCGCGGCGCGAAAGACGCTGAGCACCGCCACGGCGCTCTGGTCACCCTGCGTCTCGGTGAGTGCGGTGAAGCCGGTGAGATCCAAGAACGCGAACGTCCGCTCCACCCTCATGACGTGATGATCCCACCGGCGTCGTTGCGGGGGCTAACTCGCACCTTGGGGCTACGGAGCCTCTCGACCCAGGAGCAGGGTTGCACCCGTCGACAGCATCCCGCCCGTGCCGTGAGCAACGGCCACCCGGGCATCAGGCACCTGGGTGGGACCGCACTCTCCCCGGATCTGACGCACGGCTTCGACGATCAGGAACATGCCCCTCATGCCCGGATGGCACGAGGAGAGCCCTCCGCCGTCGGTGTTGGTCGGAAGTCTCCCGCCGATTCCGAGCCCCCCGCCCTCGACGAACGATCCTCCCTCCCCCTTCTTGCAGAAGCCGAGGTCTTCGACTGTCAGCACGACCGTGATCGTGAACGAGTCGTAGAGCTGTGCGACGTCGACGTCCGAAGGGCCGAGCCCCGCTCGCGCGAAGGCCAGTGGCCCGCTCTGGGCAGCGGGTGTGACGGTGAGATCAGGCATCGCCGACATGTTCATGTGATGCGTCGTCGCGTGAGCCGCCCCGAGGATGTAGACGGGCGGCTTCTCGAGGTCTGCCGCGCGCTCTTCGGTGGTGAGCACGCATGCGGCCCCTCCGTCGGAGATCACACAGCAGTCGAGCAGGTGCAGTGGGTCGGCCACCAGACGAGACGTCACGACGTCTTCCACTGTGATCGGGTCGCGCTCTTGTGCCTGCGGGTTGCTCCTCGCGTGCTCGCGCATCGTCACCGCCACTGCGGCCAATTGCTCCGAAGTGGTCCCGTACTCGTGCATGTGACGGCGTGCGGCGAGCGCGTAGTTGCCCACGAGCGTGTTGCCCCACAGGGCGTCGTATATCGCCGGACCCGGGGCGAACCCGCCTCCGCCTCCACCTCCAGTGCCGAGGCGCCTTCCCATGGTCGACAGCTGGACGCTGCCGTAGGTGACGAGCACCACCTCGGCCGCCCCGGCCTCGATCGCGTACGCGGCGTGCTCGACGAGCACCTCGAACGAAGCGCCACCGAAGTTGGTCTCGTCCATGTAGGTCGGGTGTAGTCCCAGGTACTCGGCGACCCCGGTCGCGTACATAGGGAAGAACCCGGCGGTCGCCAGTCCGTCGACGTCGGAGAACGAGAGACCCGCGTCGGCCAGCGCGCGGTCGGCAGCCTGCCCGTGGACCGCGTGTTCCGACAGGTGGGGCAGGCGGGGATAGTCGGACGTGGCGACGCCGACTATCACTGCGCGTCGCCTGGAGCCGTTGGTCATCTGGGACTCTCCTCGGTGGTCATTTCACGAACCTCTACCGAACCGTCGGGGACTGGGTCGGGGACCGGGTCGGGGACTCGACGGACAGGACCGTAGACGGGCGAAACCTGGGCACGGAGAGATCCGGACCCATGTCTTCCCACGCCACCTCGACGCGCATGCCGATCTCGACCTGAGAGTGGTCAGCGTCGACGAGGTTCGACACCAGCCGCACTCCGTTCGCTTCGTCGAGGTCCACGGCGACGACGATGTAAGGGATGCGGTCGGAGAGGGCCGGGATGAACGCTTGGCGCACGACCGTGTACGTGTACACCGAACCCGTTCCCGGAAGCTCGGCCCAGTGCGCTCTCGTCGAACGGCACGACGGACAGACGGGGCCCGGAGGATGGCGGGTGCGGCCGCAGTCGTCGCAGGTCTGGACGACGAGGCGGTGGTCGGCGGCAGCCTCCCAGAACCCGCTCGTCTCCGCGCTCGCGGACGGGTAGGGCATCTCGTCGGGGAACCAACGCTCGGTCACGGGGCTCCTCGCGCGAGCACGAGGGCGCTCGTGGGTACGCCGGCAGCGCTCGTGACCAGGCAAGTCTCAGCGCCGTCGACCTGGCAGGTGGAGTCGCCCCGCATCTGGCGCACGCCCTCCACGACGTGGTTGAGGCCGTGGATGTAAGCCTCGGAAAGGCTTCCCCCATGGGTGTTCATGGGCAGCGATCCCCCCGGCCAGGCGAGCACCCCCGATGCCGCGAAGGGCCCACCCTCGCCACGGGCGCAGAAACCGAAGTCCTCGAGCGAGAGCAGCACGAGACCGGTGAAGTGGTCGTAGATCTCGGCGACGTCGATGTCCGACGGGCCGAGTCCCGCGCCCGCCCAAAGCCGCTCTGCGACCCCGCGTGCCCCGGCGCTCGCGTAGTCGGCGTCGGGCATCGACGCGTTCGAGTACTGACCGTGCCCGAACCCCCGTGGCGCGCCCTGTGCCCCAGCCAGCACGGTCACGGTTGGTCGGGCTAGATCCGCAGCACGCTCCGACGTGGTGACCACGACGGCGCACGCCCCATCGCTCTCGAGGCAGCAGTCGAACAGGCGGAACGGCTCAGAGACCATCCGAGACTCGAAGTAGTCGTCCATCGTCATCGGCCGTGCACCCATGACCGCCCGTGGATTGCGCGCCGCGTGCGCCCGGGTCGTGACAGCCACTTGACCCATCTGCTCCTCGGTCGTGCCGAAGAGGTGCATGTGCCGGCGCAGCACCATCGCATATGCGATCGGTGGGCTGAACATGCCGAATGGCATCGTGAACGCGACATGCGCTTCGAGAAGGCTCTTGGCACTGCGGAGGTGAGGCACCCTGGGTCTTGCAGGAGCGGCGGCGGGCGCCGACGGCTGAGCCGGGTTTCCCGGGCCGCGCCCGAAGCGGCGAAACTGCCCCTGGCAGAGGGATCGGTATACGACGACGACTTCTGCCGCACCCGTCTCTATCGCCATCGCTGCGTTCATCACAGCCGCGCACGCGCCGCCACCACCCGGGAGCCACGACATCGAGGCGTAGCGAAGTTCGGGTAAGCCGAGATCCGCGGCGAGGAACGTGGCTTCGTTTCGGTCCTCTGCGAACGATGCGAGCCCGTCCACGTCCTCGACGCTCAGGCCGGCGTCGCTGACCGCAGCGAGTATCGCCTCCACTGCGAGCTGGTACTCGCTCGAGTCCTGGATCCCGCCCCACTTCGTGTACCTCGTCTCGCCTATCCCGGCGAGGCAGGCCTGTCGGCCACGGGACCCTCGCTGGTTCATCTGCGGGACGCGGCGTGCGGCGCCCACTCGGATCGCACCTCTTCGGTGTGCTCACCGAGGAGGGGGGGGCGCCGGTTCATCACCCAAGGGGAGCCGTGCGCGAGGAACGGTGCTCCCGGATAGGAGACGGGCACAGGCTGTTCGGGGTGTTCGAGCTCCACGAAGTGGCCCCGCGCGCGCAGGTGCGGGTCGTCGAGCACCTCATCGGGCGCGCGAATCACCCCCCATGGGAGCCCGGCGCTCTGACCGAGCCTGTAGATCTCGTCCGCGCTGTGGATCTCGGCGAGTCGTTTGAGCGCGCGCCACACCTCTTTGAAATTCGCGGCGCGATGCACGGGGTCGGCGAACTCCGGCTCAGACAGCGGCCCGGCCACCCCCTCGCCCTCGAGCATCTCGAGCATGCGCGAGAAGACGTGCGGCCCGAGGAAGTCGGGGGTTAGCGCGGCGACCTGACGCCCGTCGGCTCCTTGGAGGGTCGGGTGCGGTCCTCGTTTGTGCACCTGGCCGGAACACAGGTAGGCCATCAGGTGCCACTCGGTCATCGACGCCGAGCACTCGTGCGCCGAGACGTCGATGAACTGGCCGCGCCGCGATCCCGATCCGGGTCGGTCTCGCCACAGCAGCGCCGCACATACCGCGATGGCTGCGTACGTCGAGGCTGTGCGCCAGGCCTGCTCGCCGTGACAAGCGAGTGGAGGGGTGTCGTAGGCACCGTCACGACCCGGTGCGTAGCCGCAGGCGGCCATAGACCCGCCGAGCGCCATGAGCACGAGATCGTCCGCTTGGTAGTCGGCCCAGGGACCGGTCTGCCCGAACGGAGTGAGCGCGCACACCACGAGGCGCGCGTTGCACTCGGCGAGCGACTCGAAGTCGAGTCCTCGTGAGCGAGCCTCCGGCGCGCGCAGCGTGTGCACCATCACGTCGGCCGCCTCGCACAGGGAGAGGACATCATCGTCGTCGCTCGTCACCACCGATCTCTTGCCCACGTTGTCTGCCCAGAAGGCGAGGCTGCGGTTGGGACCAGGCTCGTCGCCGGCGAAAGGGCCCACCTCCCGCGACGGAGCCCCTTCGGGAGGCTCGACCTTCACCACGTCGGCACCGAGCCCCGCGAGCAGGCGGCCGCAGTATTCGGCAGAGCTGTCGGCGAGCTCGAGCACCTTGACCCCGTCGAGCGCCCCTGAGGACTGAGTCATGTCTTGGCCCGTCTCATCTGGCTCACCTGAGGGCCCCGTCGGACTCGAGCTTCGCGACATCTTGCGCCGAGAGCCCGAGGGTCTCGGCCAGCACGGGGCCATTGTCCTCGCCCAGGCAAGGAGGGCCCCGACGGATCCTTCCTCCTGTGTGTGCGGGCGTCGCCGACATGTGCACAGGGAGACCCTCCAGGGGGAGCGGCGCGACTTCGGAGTTACCCAACATCGTGAAGTGCCTTCGCGCCTCGAGCTGCGGGTCGCGCTCGAGTCGGTCTGCGGAGTCCTGCACCGCTCCCGCGGGCACTCCCGCGGCCTGGAGCTGGTGCATGACGTCGTATCGGTCTCTCTCGGAAGTCCATTCCTCTATGTGGCGGTCGAGCTCGTCCGCGTGCTCGACGCGCTCAGTGATGGTGGCGAACTTCGGGTCGTTGGCCCACTCGGGCTCGCCCATCACCTCCACGAGCGCCTCCCAATGCGCCTCGGTCCTGCACGACACGACCACCCAACGGTCCTCGCCCGCGGCTCGGTACGCGCCGCCGGGCGCAGAGGGCGGGTGGGTCCTGCGATTCCCCATCGGGAAGTCCTCCCGGCGGCTCGGGCGCGAGTTCACTTGTGCGTCGAGCAACAGGGCTCCCGACAGCGCGGTGGCGGGCTCGAGCTGTGAGACGTCTATGTGCTGGCCCTCTCCGGTTCGCTGACGGTGTGCGAGCCCGGCGAGGATCGCGAGCGCTCCGAGATAGCCGCCCACGTGGTCGAGGTAGGAGAACGTCCATCCTGCAGGTGGGCGACCCGGGAGGCCCACCATGAACGTCAGGCCGGTGAGCGCCTGGGCCGTCGGTCCCATGGTGACGTGCGCCCGGTCGGGTCCGACGTGGCCGAATCCGCACATCGACACGTAGACGATGTCGGGGCGAAGGGTGGAGAGGACGTCGTAACCGAGCCCCCAGCGCTCGAGGGTGCCGGCGGCGAAGCTCTCGGTCACCACGTCGGACACCTTCACGAGCTCCTTCAACAGTGCGAGGCCCTCGGGGTGGCGGGCGTCGACGGTGATGGAGCGCTTTCCGCCCGTGTTGTACTTGTAGAAGATCCCGCCGCGATTCGCGCTCGCGGCGGAGGTCGCGTTGGCGAGGGTGGCTGCACCGAAGCCCTCTCCCTTGTCGCCCGGGTCCGGCACGTACGGGGGCATCACCCTGACCGGGTCGGGGCGCGTGGAGCTCTCGACGCGTATGACCTCGGCACCCAGGCAGCCGCAGATCAACGTGGCTTGTGCGCCGAAGCCGAGCCTCGTGAAGTCGAGGATCCGCACCCCTTCGAGGGCCATGGGGCCTTGGTCGGCCTGTTCCTGCTCTCGTCCTGCACGCTCCGGTGCCGCCACGGCGATCAAGATACTGTGGTCCCTGACTTGCGTGTCATAGAACACGGCGCTGGAGGCGGCATGCATCTCGATGACTTGGTGCTCGTGAGCGTCGACGACCACGTCGTCGAGCCTCCGGACATGTTCGAAGGTCGCCTCCCGGCACGCTTCGCGGACCAGGCCCCCGTGGTCGACCGCCGCGACGACGGGACCGAGATCTGGCGCTTCGACGGCAAGGAGGCCACGAACATCGGCCTCAACGCCGTCGCCGGACGCCCGGTCGAGGAGTACGGCATCGAGCCGACTTCGTTCGCGGAGATACGTTCTGGCTGCTACGACATCGCGGACCGCATAAAGGACATGGACGCGAACGGCGTGATCGGCTCGTTGTGCTTCCCGTCTTTCCCCCAGCTCTGCGGCCAGCTGTTCGCCAAGGCAAAAGACCCCGAACTGGGTCTGGCCGTCGTGAAGGCGTACAACGACTGGCACATCGACGACTGGTGCGGAACCTACCCCGGACGCTTCATCCCTCTGGCGCTGGTTCCGATATGGGATCCCCCGGCCATGGCCGACGAGGTCAAGCGCGTCGCAGCGAAGGGCTGCCACGCTGTTTCGTTCTCGGAGAACCCTTCGAAGCTGAAGCTCCCGAGCTTCCACTCCGACCACTGGGACCCGTTCTGGTCTGCTTGCTCCGACGAGGGGACGATCGTCTGCCTCCACATCGGGTCGTCGTCCTCGCTCGTGCAGACCGCGCCGGACGCGCCCATCGACGTCCTTCTCGGGCTCCAGCCGGTGAACATCTTGCAGGCGGCCGCCGACCTGTTGTTCTCGCCGGTTCTGCGGAAGTTCCCCGCCTTGCGAGTGGCGTTATCGGAGGGAGGGATCGGTTGGATCCCGTATTTCCTCGAGCGCATGGACTGGACCTACACGCGCCAGCACGGTTGGACGGGTCAGGACTTCGGCGACGAGATGCCGAGCGAAGTGTTCAAGGACCGTGTCGTCACCTGCTTCATCGACGACCCCGCGGGCGTGGAGATGCGTCATCGAGTGGGGATCGACAAGATCTGTTGGGAAGCCGACTATCCGCACTCGGACTCGACCTGGCCGATCTCGCCGGAGACGTTGATGAAGTCTCTGGACGGCGTCCCCGACGAGGAGATCGACCAGATCACACATCTGAACGCGATGCGTCTCTACAGGTTCGATCCGTTCGCCCACCGACCGAAGGAGAAGTGCACGGTGGGGGCTCTGCGAGCCCAGGCGGCCGACGTGGACGTCGCACCCAAACGTGGCGCCGCCAGCTCTGCCAAGCTCACCAGGGCCTCGGACCTCACGGGCCGTCCCGGAACGGATCGTTAGCTCGAGCGGTCGCGAGCGTTCGGCGCCGGCGCCGGCAGCGCTGACAGGTATCGTGGTCGCGTGGCGAGGGGAGGACGAGATGACCACTTCGCCTGCTAGTTCGGGCGAAAGCCCCAGATGGCGTGGGATCAACCACCTGGCGCTCGTGACCAACGACATGGACGCCACGGTGCGCTTCTACCAAGGCGTGCTCGGGGCCCGCTTGGTGGCGACGATCGGCACGCCGCAATTCCGCCACTACTTCTTCGAGTTCGGTCCGCAGAACACAGTCGCCTTCTTCGAGTACGCGGACACCGAGCTCGAGACCTTTGCCAAGCCGGCGGGTATTCCCGATCCTCGAGCCGTGCAGTTCGACCATCTCTCGTTCAACCTCGCCGACGAAGACGCGCTGCTCGACCTTCGGGTCAGGCTCAAGCAAGCTCACTGTGGAGTGACCGACGTCGTAGACCACGGCTTCATCAGGTCCATCTACTTCACGGACCCCAACGGCATTGCACTCGAGGCGTCCTGTTGGGTGCTCGACGCCACAGGGCGGAGCACTGACTTCGGGGACAAGCGTCTTTTCTCCGACCCCGACCCAGTCGCCGCGGTGAAGGAGCTCGTCGAAACGGGGGAGATCACTTCGGTTCCGGCCACCGATCTGGTCTGACCTGTGGCCGCCGTGCGGAGTTCTTCTCAGCGGGCGACTGACGGCCAGACAGGATCCGACGTCGAGGTCCGGCGCGCGGCGTCACCACCCGATCCTGATTGGCAGGTCGACGAAGCAAGCGACGAGTCATTCCCCGCGAGCGACGCGCCGCAGTGGTGGTCGGGAAGAAGCAGCGAGGGCTCCTAGCCGAATCTCGCCTCTGAAACCACGAAAGAACAACGTCTGTCCGACGTTGTCTGCTTGGGGGGAAGGACGAAGGAGACCGCCATGCCAGGCGTTGCCACCCCCAATCGCCGGATCCACGGCCGCGGCGCAGCGGCGATGCTGGTGGCCGGAACTCTCGCCATGACCGGCGGTGCAGTGATCGTCTACTCGTCGCCGGCGGCCGCGGCTACGTCGACCACCGACTCTGTCTACGTGGCCGATTACCCGACCAACATCAACGAGCCGCTGCCCACCGGGACGCCCGACGTCGTCACTCCGCTGACGACGGCGATTCAGGACGTGTGCAACCCAGTTGGGGGACTTCTCCCGCCCCCCGGCACGCTCAATGTCCAGGCTGGGGCTTGTTTTACGGTGTACCCATATGGGGGCGGAGAGCCACCTTTCATCGTTGCGAATGCTGGAAATGCCGGGGTCGCCCTGTTCCCTGGCTGCGGGGTAGCGGCTTTCGCATATCCCAACGCGGAAGGGTCGACGGCTGCGGTCGGTCTCGCCCCACCTGGAAACGACTGCTGAGTCGACGCCGTCGGGCGGTCGGTGAGGCACGGGCCGGGATTCCATGGGGGTGTAACAAGAATGCCCGAAAACCATGGTATGGCAAGAAACGTTGTGGGGACGTAGCGTTTCCCAAAGAACATTGCCCGAAGTCCCCTTGCGAGCGCCGCTGAGCCGCTGCAACAGTTGTGTTTCATGTTGCCCAAGTGGGTCTTGAGGTCAACGAGGCGCATAGCAACGATCCTTCTCGCGGCCGGCGCAGGGCTCGTGGGAGCTGTCTCGGCCTCGACGCTCGCGGCGGGCTCGGCCTCTGCGGGAACGGTGCGAGTCACGAGTGGAGAGACGCTGTGGTCGATCGCCTCCCGCTACGGCACGACCGTCGCCGCGTTGGCGGCTGCCAACGACATCACGAACCCCAACCTCGTGTACACGGGAGCGGTGCTCCAGGTGCCATCGGGCTCGGCATCGGGGTCGGCCTCCGGTGGAGTGCCCCCGTCGACGATCACAGTCGGCCCCGGCGACACCCTCACGGCCATCGCTGCGAGATACCGCACCACGGTCGGCGCGCTGACGGCTGCCAACGGCATCTCAAACCCGAACCTCGTGTACGCCGGGTCCAAACTGCGTCTCCCCAACCAGTCCATGGCGCTCGCCTCCTATTCGGTGCCGGTGTCGGGCGGATCGGGGGGCCTGCCTGCAACGCTGCTCGCGCATCCGGACCGCTTGGCATTGCGCGGTGACTTCGTGCAGTCCGCGAGCGCCTACGGGGTGCCCGTGAGCCTTCTCGAGGCCTTGTGCTGGTGGGAGTCGGGATGGCAAGAGTCGGTCGTCTCCTCCACTGGGGCGGTCGGCGTCTGTCAGATCGAGCCGTCGACGGCCACCTTCGTGAACGACGTCCTCGTCCCCGGCCGCGGGCTCGACGTGCACTCCGCCGCCGGGAACATCGCCATGGGCGCTGCATACCTGCACGATCTCCTGAGCCGCGCGGGAGGCAACGAGAGCCTTGCTATCGCCGGGTACTACCAGGGCCTCGCGTCGGTCGAGCAAAAGGGGATGCTTCCTGCCACCCGCACCTACGTCGCGGGCATCCTTGCGTATTCTGCGATCTTTGCAGCTGCCGGCTGATCGTCTACGGCCGTTCGACCGACCGCGGGGGCGAGACATGACGACTCGTTTCGCGAATGGCAGGCGATTCAGCTGGAGACTCGACCCGCGATGTCTCGCTCTCGTCGCGACCAGTGTGTGCGGCTTGCTCTTGGTGGCGTGCAGCTCCGGCTCGACACCGACGGGGACCTCGGGAACACCGGGCGGCACCGGCTCGCCCACTTCGGCTCCTGCCCAGGGGTCCACCTCGAGCGGCTGCGGAAAGGGCGTCACTCAGGGTTCGTCGACGATCTCCCTCATGATCGGAGGCCGAAGTCGCGTCGTGATCGTCCACGTTCCGAGCGGCTACAGCCCTTCCGTCAAGGTCCCGCTGGTGCTGAACATGCACGGAAGCGGGAGCACAGCCCAAGGCCAAGAGGCGTTCTCCGGAATGGACGTAACCGCTGACGCCGACGACTTCATCGTGGCGTACCCACAGGCGCTCATACCCGACGGCACCGGTTTCGACTGGAACGTTCCGGGAGTGCCCTTGGTAAGGGGCAGGGCAGTGCCGAAGGGCTCGGCGGACGACATCGCTTTCCTCACGACTCTCGTCGGGAGCCTGGAGCAGCGCTATTGCATCGACAGCTCGCGCGTCTACGCAACGGGGTTCTCGGGTGGTGCGAGGATGTCCAGTCAGCTCGCATGCGACTCCTCGGCGACGTTCGCTGCCGTCGCCCCCGTGAGCGGACTGAGGCGACCCAGTCCCTGTCGCGCGCAAAGGGCAGTGCCGATCATCGCGTTCCACGGCACGGCAGACCCCGTCGATCCCTACAACGGCAACGGGCAGCCGTACTGGACTTATTCTGTGCCACAAGCCGCCATCGACTGGGCGCAGCAGAACGGATGCTCTCAGGCTGCATCGACCTCACAACCCTCAGCGGGAGTCACGCTGACCGAGTACTCGGGGTGCGTGGGAGCCGTGAAGGTCGAGCTGTACACGATCGCCGGGGAGGGGCACGAGTGGCCGGGCGGGCCCACGATGCCCAAATCGCTCATATCGGTGCTCGGCCCACAGTCGAGCGCGATTGACGCCGACGGCACCATGTGGGCGTTCTTTCAGGCGAGCCCGATGCCCTGATGCGCCGAGTCCATCGATTCAGAGGGCGCTGATCCAGTCGAGCACGACCTCCGCGACCTGAGCGTCCTTGCGACGCAGTCCGTGGTCTCCGCCATCGATCCAGTGATGTGTCACCCGAGAGGGAATCGCGGCGGTGGCGGATTCGAGCTCTTCGGGCGTGCCGAAGTTGTCGCGCGTACCTGAGACGAAGAGACACGGAGCCCCGATCGAGGGGAAGTGCTCCGTGCGGCTGCGATCAGGACGACCCGGGGGATGAAGCGGATAGCTGACGAGCACGAGGGCGGCTGCCTCCAGACCCTCTGCAACAGCCATCGAGCACATTCGGCCTCCCATCGAACGGCCGCCGAGCGCGATGGCTTTCTGTGGAACGTCAAGGGTGCCGGCCAATGCCTTTGCGCTCGCGACGACAGTGGCAACGAGGACAGGGGGGCGATCCGGCGCTCGCCGTCCGGCGATGCGATAGGGGAAGTCGATCCTCTCGACCCGTATTCCCGCCGGCGTCAACGCATCGTCGATGGCTACGAGGGCGCTCTGGTCGCGCCCTGCACTCGCGCCAGGCGTGAGGACGAGTCCGGCGACGTTCAAAGGCTCAGGCAGCTCAGGCGCCGATGTAGCGCGCGACCGTGTCTTGGAGGTCGGCCGATACGAACGGCCGTGCCAGGAACGAGTCGACTCCCTGCTCGAGAGCCTCCTGACGCCGGCTGTCGTGTGCGCTGAAGGCGACGATCGGCACCCCGGCCAGGCTGGGCTCTGCCTTCAACCGAGGAAGGATCTCGAGGCCGTCCTCGTATCCCAGCGCCAAGTCGAGCAGGACGAGGCCGATGCCCCCTTCACGCGCAGCGTCGAGCGCGTCGTCCAATCCGTTGGCCACCACCACCTCCACGCCCAATGGGTCGAGACACAGAGAGACGAGCGGTCCGATGCCCGGCTCGTCGTCGACCATCAGCACGCGCTTCATCGTGTCCTCAGATCGTCGCGCCGAAGATTCGTTCGACACGCTGCATCAGCGCTATGGGGGAGAAGGGCTTCGTGAAGTACCCGTCGGCCCCGGCCGCCTCGGCCTCCTCTAGATCGGCGCTCTGAGCTTTTGCCGTGAGCATCACCACGGCGGTCGACGCCGTCTCGGGGTCGGATTTGAGAGCTCGGCAGATGTCGATGCCCGAAGCGTCCGGGAGCATGACGTCGAGCAGCACCAGCCCGGGGTGGTGTCGACGAGCCAAATCGAGCGCCTCCGCGCCCTCGGTTGCTTCGATGATCTGGTAGCTCTCGCTCTCCAGGGTCATCCGCACCAACGAGCGAACTCCCTCCTCGTCGTCGACTATCAGCAGCGTTCGCATTCGTATCCTCCTGGTCGGCCCTCGCCCGGTCAGCCCCCGGCCAAGCCCTTGGTCTTGGGCACCTCGGCCGACGTCCCTGTCGTTTCGGTCGGCTGCTCCGTCAGTGCTCCTGTCCTCGGTCCCGTCGGTCCGCGTTCGCTCGGACGCATGCCGGCGAGGGGGAGGGTGAAGGTGAAGGTGCTTCCGAGCCCAGGCTCGCTCTTCAACCACAGCTGACCACCCTGCAACTCGACGAGGTTCTTCGTGATGTACAGCCCGAGCCCGGTCCCACCGACCTTTCTCACCTCGGGCCTGTTCGACCGCGAGAATTTCTCGAAGATACCTGCAGCCTCCTCGGACGACATCCCGATCCCCTGGTCCGTCACATCGACCTGGACGTGGCGGCCGGCCGGCCTGGCCTCGACCCGGACCGTCGATCCGACGGGCGAGTACTTGACAGCATTCGACACAAGGTTCGTGAGCACCTGCAGGATCTTGTCCCGGTCCGCGAGGACCCGGCCGGCTCCCGGTTCGACATCGATCGTGAAGTGGTGGTCGTTGTCGACCGAGAACGACGAGATCACCTCCGACACCGCCTGAGGAAGGTCGAGGATCTCGACCTCGGTGCTCAGTCGTCCCGACTCGATTCGTGACACCGAGAGCAGGTCGTCGATGAGCCTTCCCAACCGCTGCGACGACGCATGTATCTGCGTGAGGGCCGCTTGGGACTGGACCGAGTCGAGATCGCTGCGGGTGAGCAAGAGCTCGGAGAAGCCCTGGATCAGGGTGAGGGGGGTACGAAGCTCGTGGGAGACCGTGGACACCAGTGACGACTTCAGTTGGTCCACCTCGCGTTCGCGCGACACGTCCCGAAGCACCACCACCGCGCCACTCGGCGTGAGGCTGTCGGTGTACATGGGCGAAGCCGTTATGGCCACAGGGATCCTTTGCCCGCCTGCGTTCAGCAGGGTCAGCGAATATCCGCGTGAGGCCACGACCCGTCTGTGCCTGATCGCTTCCGCCGCGACGGACTGCGACCACTCGATCAACTCGCCCCTGTCGTCGTACAGGACGAAGACTTCGGGCCACGACCTGCCCTCGAGTTCCACCGAACGGTGACCGGTCAGCTGTTCGAGCGCAGGGTTCACCTTGAGCACCCGGCCGGCGGCGTCCAGGGTCGCGACGCCCTCTCCGACGTTCGAGAAGATCGCAGCGATCTCGTCGCGCTGCCGTCCCAGCTGCCGCAGAAGCAGCCACAGCCCAACGGCGGCGGCAATCGCGAACACGAGGACAGCTGCACCGATCCCGACGAGGCGCTCGGTCAACGCGTCGACCGGACCGTCGAGTGCCGACAGCGGGTTCTCGACCACGACCGCCCACTGCAGAGACCCGACAGGTGCGTACGCCGCCAGCCGGCTGCCGTCGAACCCGGGGACCTGGGTGGTGGTCGTGCCGCTCCGGCCGTGGAGCGCCCGGGAAACCACCGGCAGGTTCGAGAACGACGTGGACGAACCCGAAGCGGGACCGGTGACGGCGTGACCGTTCTGGTCCACGATGACGAGGGTTGCAGCGCCACCGAGACTCGATCCGCCGACCGCCGAGGACAGCTCGGAAACGGGAAGGGTCGCCTGGACGACCCCCGCCAGCTGTCCCGAAGCGCTGCGCACCGGAGAGCCGAGAGTGACCGCCTGTCCGCCGGTCGGCGCTGTGAAAGCTCCGGTCACGTAGCTCTGTCCCGTTCGGATCACTCCGAGGTACGAATCACTTCGCGTCTGGTCGACCGCCGGGGTGAGCGGCCAAGACGGCGACTCGGCAACAAGGTTCCCCGAAGAGCCGACCACCGACATGCTCGAGAACTGCGGGTACAGAAGAAGCAGCTCGGAGAGCAACGGCTCGAGGGTCTCGGCCGCGTTGGCGGTCACGTCCTCCGACGAGCCCGGCTGGTTGGCGAGGTTGTCGAGAAGCTGCAGCCGGCTGTTGACTGCGCTCGATACCGCGCTGCTCGCGAGATGCGCGGCGGTCAGGTCACCGTTCAACAGCTGGTTTCGTTGTGACGTCCGCGCCGCGAGCACCTGCCAGGTTCCGAGCACCGCGACGAGCGCGACCAGGCCTCCGAGGGCGCAGTAGACCACTCGCAACGAGAGCCTGCGCTTGCGCGCAAGCCCGAGAGTCGGGCCCGCGTAGTCGTCGTCTCTGTGTGGAGCGTCTCTGTGCCGCTCCCCGCCGTTCACCAGCCCGAGGCCCCCAGCGTGCGGCTATGGATCTCCTCGAGGTCCGAGACCGGGATCGACATGAACGCGTCGACCGCGTCCGACCAGAACTGCGTGCCCGCGCCGCCGACGAGCTCCGCCCTGGCGATCTCCATCGGCATCGCCTTTCGGTACGGCCTGGAAGTGGTCATTGCGTCGAATGCGTCCGCAATGGGGAAGATGCGCGCACCGAGGGGGATCTCGTCTCCCTTCAGGCCCTGGGGGAAGCCCTTCCCGTCCCACCGCTCGTGATGGCAGTAGACGATCTCACTGGCGGCGGCGAGGAATGGTATCCGCTCGAGGATCGTGCGCCCCGACCCGGGGTGAGCGCGGATCTGGACCCACTCCTCCTCGGTGAGCGTCCCGTTCTTCATGAGGGTCGCGTCCGGGACCGCGAGCTTCCCGACGTCGTGGAGGAGGAAGCCGTACTCGAACTGGGGGTCGTCGCGGTGCGCAGGGGCCACCACGGCCGTCATCGCCATGCCGTAGCGGCTCACGCGGAAGAGGTGACCACCGGTGTACGAGTCCTTGGCCTCGACCGCGATGGCAAGTCCCCGGACGGTGGCCTCGTAGGTCTCCTCGAGCTCGACCAGGGCCCGGCCCAGCTCGTCCGACCGCGCTCTCTCCGAGAGGTACACCGATCGCAGATCGACGGCGTACGCGTCGAGTTGGCGTCGGACCCCCTCGGCCTCCGCGAGCCGCCGCTCCAAGGTGAAGTGGATGCGAGCCCGGTCCGCAGCAAGAGCAATGCTCAACGTCGACCCGAGCTCGGCAAGGTCCTGCTCGACCGCCGAGTCCCGCTCTGGCGGGCGCGAGACGAGGAGGATCGCCGTGACGTCTCCTTGGAGGAAGCAGGGGACGACCAGGAACTTCTCCGAACCGTCGAATCGCCTTCGGCCGGCCGCGAGAAGAGGCCGGGTGGCCTCCAGCCCTGCCATCGCCGAACGCTCGGTGAGACTCAGGTCCTCGTCGTCGGGGACGCCCGACGAAGCGAGAAGGCTCAGCTGCTTCGGGCCGTCCACCCCGTAGAGCACGCCGGCGGTGCTTTGGAGCTTCTCGAGGGACTCCTCGAGAAGCTCCTGGCAAGGAGCCAGAACGGAGCCGAGTCGCCTCGCGAGGGCTTCCGAGCCGAGAGCACGCTCGAGACCTCCTGTATCGATGCCGGATGCGGTGCCAGCGCTAGTGCCGCCGGTGTCGTTGCCTGGGTCACCAGGTGACACGCCACGAATCCGAGCGGGATCGGACCTCCCGGGGATCCCGGCAGCCGGACGAGGAGCCCGCGGATCGGCTTCCGCAGGGAATGTCGCTCTGTGAGGGTGCGGCTCCTCGCTCTCAGGTCTCGTGGTCATGCTCCCCGTTCCCCAATTGGGATTAGCAAAGTGTACGGAACACCCTCACACCACAAAAGGTTCTAGGAAAAGACACACTATTTGTTGGGTGTACATTGTTTAACAAGGGATGATCAATACACTCCCTGTCGTCTCCCCGCTGCTGGATGTGGCGGTACCGCTATCTAGGGCAACGGAGCAGATGAAACTGTCTTGCGAGTTCGCTTCGGGAACCGGGCCGTTCCTCGGCGCCAGGCGCGAGGATCGGCGGTGATGGCCCCTGAGCCTGCGCCGCAGCCCGACCGAGTCGCCCACGCCGAGCCCCGGTACGAGGCGAGGGCACGGACCCGGGCAGGGGACCTGGTCCACTTGGGGCCCCTAGGGCGCTCCGAACGGGCCGATCTGTTCGAGCTCTTCTCGGAGGTCGTCGCCGCAGGGGACGGCTTTCCTCACGAGCCGCCGCTCAGCGAAGAGACGTTCAGAGCGACTTGGGTCGATCCGGTGACGCTCGCGGTGTCGGCGCGGATCGAGTCTGCCGCGGGTCCGAGCCTCGTCGGGGCGTACTACCTGAAGCCGAACTTCGTCGGGCGAGGCGCCCACATCGCCAACGCCGGCTACGTCGTCTCGGCCTCTCATCGCAGGCGCGGGATCGGACGGCTGCTCGTCGGGGACTCGATCCGCCGCGCCCCGATGCTGGGCTTCGACGCTTTGCAATTCAATCTCGTCTTTGCGTCGAACCCGGCTCGCTCTCTCTACGAGGAAATGGGTTGGCGCGTCGTCGGACGGCTGCCTCGCGCCGTCGAGGGCGAGGACTGTCTGATCTATTGGCGCGACGTCTCGATCGAGGAATGACCGAACGCGCGGTGGCTCGTAGGCGCAGTCGGCTGTCCGGGAAGGGAAGTGGCCGGCGGGCTCGGTGAGACCGCCCGCTCGGCTCCAGGGATGAGTACCGTGAATCGTGTCCCGTTCGGACTGGCCTCGACGCGAACCGTCCCGCCGTGGGCCTCCACGAGTCTTCGCACAATCGCGAGGCCGAGGCCCGTGCCACGATGCTTGGTTGTGTAGAAGGGTTCGAACACACGCTCCACCGAGGCTTTGTCGATGCCTGGACCTTCGTCCTGGACCTCGAGCTCGGCGATCTGCCCGTCGACCCGCACAGCGATGCGGAGCTTGCCTCGCTGACCCATGGCGTCGTATGCGTTCGTGAGCAGGTTCGTCAGGACCTGAGCGAGATGACCTCTGTCAGCCAGAACAGTGGTCGGAGGGGTCTCCAGCTCGACTTCGACTCCCTCGGGAGCCGGCGTCACCTCGAGCACCTCGGCCACGAGGCCGGCGAGCTCGGTCCTGGCCAACACCGGTTCTCCCGGGCGCACGAACGCGCTCAGCTGCTCGATGATCCCGCTCGCCTTGACGATCTCGCGTTCGGCCATCTCGAAATGACGCTGCTGCTCCTCTTCGATCCCGTCGCCTAGCCCGTAACGCAACAGGAACAACGCGTTCTGCACCGCCCCGAGAGGGTTGCGGAGGTCGTGTCCCACGACCGAGGCCATCTCACCCACGACGGCAAGCCGTTCGCGCTTGACGAGGGACTCGCTCAGGAATTCGGTGATGGTGAACGCCACGACGAGCGTCGCCATCGTGATCAGCCAGCCGGCGGTGGATGCGGCGTTAGCGGAGACGATCACGACTATGCCGGATGCGACCACCGCGAGAAACGCGTAGAGGATCGCGCGGGCTCTCGGAAACCACAGAGGGGAGGCAAATCCGACCCACACGAAGAAGGGGCTCAGGAGCGCTGGATAGAGATGAAGCTTGGTGAGAAAGAGGCCGACGTCGATGAGGACCAGGCTCCCGACGATCGCAATGTCCCCCGCGTAGCGAGGAAGGCGGTCCTTGAACACGAAGATGACAGCAGCAGCGACGAAAACGCTTGTGAGAAGAGCTGCCATCCCCGCGCGGTTGCCGATGACCTCCGGATCGATGGCCCACGCTCCTAATACCGCGAGCCCGCCGAGGGAGTAGGTCAGCGCCAGGAGCTCACCCCTGCCGTGGAGATCGAACACGGGCTTGCCGAGACGCCGCGCGGGCCGGCGCAGACCGAGGCGACGCAGGACGCGGGACCCCAGCCGGCCGGCCGAAGAGTCTGATCCCACCTGAGCGCCCCCCGAGCTCGGTTTCCCCTGACGTCGGGAATCATCGGCCTACCTGGCCAGATGAGCGCCATTGTAACCGTCCGGCCTGCAATTCGACGGCGGAGACGGGTGCTGGCAACACTCTTCGCGTTTACCGGCCGGCTGTACACATCGTCCTCACAACTAGCCTGGCCGAAATGACGGATCAGCCCTCCGACTCCCCGGTGCGTGGGCCGGACCTGGTGTCTGGGCCGGAGCCGGTGGGTGTGGGGCTCTCGCACCGCCAGATCCTGGTCGTCTTCAGCGGACTGATGCTGGGGATGCTGCTCGCTGCTCTCGACCAGACGATCGTCGCCACCGCGCTGCCCACGATCGTCGGTGACCTGCACGGGCTCGACAAGCTGTCTTGGGTCGTCACCGCATATCTGCTCACGACGACACTGTCGACCCCTCTCTACGGGAAGATCTCCGATTTGTACGGTCGGAAGAAGATCTTCCAGATCGCGATCGTCATCTTCTTGATCGGTTCCGCTTTGTCGGGGCTCAGTCGCAACATGGTTCAGCTGATCGCCTTCCGAGCAGTCCAGGGCCTCGGGGGAGGCGGGCTGATGGCTCTGGCCATGGCGATCATCGGAGACATCGTGAGCCCCCGCGAGCGCGGCCGGTACCAGGGATACTTCGGTGGGGTCTTCGCCTTGGCGAGCATCGGCGGCCCGCTCGCAGGCGGGTTCTTCGTCGACAACCTTTCGTGGAGATGGATCTTCTACATCAACATCCCGGTCGGCATCCTCGCTCTCGTCATCACCAGCGCCGTCCTTCGCCTCCCGCTCCCAAGACGCGCTCACTCGATCGACTACCTGGGTTCCGCCCTTCTTTGCGGCGCGGTGACGCTGCTCTTGCTCGTGTGCCTGTGGGGCGGCCAGACATACGCCTGGGGGTCGAGCACCATCCTCTCCATGGCCGGTGCTGGTCTCGTCTTGTGCGGCGTCTTCGTCTGGTGGGAGAGGCGAGCAATCGAGCCGATCTTCCCTCCGCGAGTCTTCGCCGACCGCATAGTGGCGGTCACTGTGGCGCTCACCTTGTTGGTCGCTGCGTCGATGTTCGGAGCCACGATCTTCATTCCTGTGTACCTGCAGCTGGTGGACGGGGTGTCTCCTACGACCTCTGGGCTTCTTCTGCTGCCTTTGATGGGCGGGCTCCTCATCGCTTCCATCGTCTCCGGCCAGCTCGTCACCAGGTGGGGCCGATACAAGATCTTCCCTGTCATCGGTACCGTGCTCATGACCATCGGCGCCTGGTTGTTCACACACCTGGGGGCACACACCTCCCACTTTGTGAGCTCGCTCTACATGGTGGTCTTCGGACTCGGAATGGGGCAGGTGCTGCAGATCTTGGTGCTGGCCGTTCAGAACTCGGTCCGGCGTGACGACCTGGGAAGCGCGACGTCCGCGATCAGCTTCTTCCGCAACGTCGGCGCCGCGTTCGGCACTGCGCTGTTCGGGACGGTTCTCTTCTCCCGCCTGGGATACTGGCTGCCTCGGCTCGTTCACGGAAAGGTCGATCTGAATCTTTCGCAGTCCTTCACCGTGAGTCCTCAGGCGCTTCGGTCACTGCCTCCTTCTGTGCGAAGCGGCATCGTCGAGTCGTTCGTCCGTTCGCTGCATGCGGTGTTCCTCTGGACGATCCCGGTAGGGGCCCTCGGGTTCGTCCTGGCGTTGGTGCTCAGGGAGATCCCACTGCGCGAGAGGACATCGGGGGCCGAGGCGACAGGGCTCGCTTCCGAGGAACACGCCGCGACGCAGGAGGAGGCCGAGGTGGCAAGCTTCGGCTAGTTCCCACGCCACGACCGGATGAGGAGGACGTCAGTGGAGCTCGAGGGTGCTACCGCACTGGTAACGGGATCGGCGAGCGGCATAGGTGCCGAAGTCGTCGAGCTCCTTCACGGAGCGGGCGCGCGTGTCGCGGGACTCGATGTGAACGAAACAACCTCGAACGTCGAACTGTCGATCATCTGCGACGTTTCAGAGGAGAGGGAAGTCGTCTCGGCCGTCGCCCGGGTGCACGAGGCCTTCGGCACCGTAGGCGTGGCTGTGCTCAACGCCGGGATCGGTGGATTCGGGGCCTTGGTCGACATGCCTACCCACGAATGGGACAGGGTCATGTCCGTGAACCTGCGAGGGACGTTCCTCTGCCTGCGCGAAGTCTCGAAACACATGGTGTCAGCAGGACGCGGCGGCACGATATGCGCCGTGACCTCGATCTCGGGGTTCCTCGCGGACCGCATGATGGGTCACTACTCGGTCTCGAAGGCCGGGGTCGCGGAGATGGTGCGAGTCGCAGCGCGCGAGCTCGGGCCGTTCGGCATCCGGGTCAACGCCGTCGCGCCCGGAACGACCGACACTCCGATGTTCGCGACAGCGAGGAGGCTCCCGGGTTACGAGGAACGGGTCGCCGAGCGAGCGGCTCT
>DAIQQK010000273.1:0-2566 GCA_036786835.1 Acidimicrobiales bacterium
GCCGACCTCGATTAGTCGACCGCTGTACAGGAAGGCTGTCATGTGTGAGAGCCGGCGAGCCTGCCCGAGGTTGTGGGTGACTATCACGATCGTGATGTGCGGGGCGAGTTCTCGCAACAGGTTCTCGATGTGCTCGGCGATGCCCGGATCGAGCGAGGAGGTCGGCTCGTCGAGCAGGAGTACATCTGGCTCGACTGCAAGAGCCCTCGCGAGACATAGGAGCTGCTGCTGTCCACCGGAGAGTCGGAACGGGGAGTCGCCCATCCTGTCGGAAACGGCGGCCCACAGCCCGACTGTCTTCAGATGTTGCTCGGCCACGTCAGCATGCTCGTGGTCAGGAGTCATGCCATGAGCCTTCACCCCTACGAGGACGTTGTTCTTGATCGACATCGGGAACGGGTTCGGTCGCTGGAAGACCATTCCCACGCGCCTGCGAAGCAGGCGGGGGTCCGCATGGTGGGCCACGTCTACGCCATCGAACTCGACCGAACCGTTTCGCCAGTAGCCCTTCACCTTGTCGTTCATGCGGTTGAAGGACCGCAGCAGGGTCGTCTTGCCGCAGCCTGTCGGCCCGATGAGGGCGGTGATCGAGCCGGTACGGACGTTGAGATTGACTTCCGACAACACGGTCTTTGCACCGAAACCCATGCTGATGTCGGTCGCCAAGAGAATCGTACGACCTGTCAACGCGGTGGAGGATCGGTCTGGCCGGGAGATCTTGGACGGGTCGGCCGAGTCTTCCTGTGCTGACTCGAGAGGAACAGACTCGCCTACTTTGGTGTCCACGCTGACACCGTGGTCGCTCACGAGTCTCATGGTAGAGACCGCAAATGAACGAACGGTGAACGCGAGACAAGTCCGGGACGATGAGTGACCTTTGGCCCTGATCGGGAAGGACCAATGTCTGCCAAGCTCGATTGTGCGTCTTCGATTAGTTGCGCGCGTGAGTTCTTGGACTCAGCGGCTCAGGAGTCGCTGAACAGGGCCTCGTTGAACCGGCGGGTGACTCTTCTTGGAGCGAAGACCAAGAACCGTAAATGGCGGTGGAGCAGAACGTCGGTCCGGGGGTCGCCCCTATCGCCGACACTGGGCGATCCCTTCGAAGCAGGTGTGACCGCAACCTAACCGAGGTGCCAAGCGCGATCTCTTGGAAATCCCTCCCTCCGGAATCGACCGGATTGCAGCGCGAACCAGATGAGCGGGACTTGCAAAGGGAATCGGACCCAGTCGAGCAGCTTGGTCGTCATATCGTGACCCTGCTGGGCCGTGATGGCGTCCTGCAGGTTGGCAGGCCAGATGATCACAAGGAGCACGGCGGCGGCGATCCCAGCCCATCGGTCCCTCCGCCAGAGCCCGATAGCGCAGACGAGCTCGGCTACACCACTCGCGTACACCAGCTCAGTCGAAAACGGCAGGAAGTGGGGAACGATCGGAGTGAAAGTAGCGGGGTGGAATAGGTGGATCACGCCGCTGACCGTGAAGGCGGCTGCCACGATCCAGGGGATGCGGGAGCGCCAGGACGCAATTCGCCAATGCCCGTCGCTCACCTTTGTCACTGATACACCCTACGGCTGCGTTCTCCTACACAGGCACTGTGAAGGACGGGCAATCGCAGATTGTCAGGGGTCGGCTGGCACCTATGACCGTGAGCTTGCGCCTCTTCACCCCGACACTGCCCGAACACAAGCTCGCCGCGTCGTGATGACCACAGCCAGGGGCCAGAGCGCCTCTGCTCCCGCTGCGGCGCGCTCGGCGAGTCCACGCTGACCACCGTGGACCTCGGCCACGAACCACACCACCAGTCCGAGCAGGACAACAGACGCCACGACGGAGACGTGGGGCGTCAACAGCGGTGCCCCAATTCGGAGGCGAGCAGCGAAAACAGGCCAAGTACCGAGCGTTGTGAACGCGATCGTGGCGGCGACAGTGTGGGCTACGGAGTTCCCGTGGGCGGGCTGGGGGAACGCAGCTACCATCAAAGTCGCGACGCCTCCTGCGGCGAACACCATCCGACCGGTCTTCCGCGCTGGTCGCAATCCCATCGCGGTGATGACGTGGCAGGCACCCAAGCCCGCTAGAGCCGAAGTCATCACCCAGCGGTCCGTGGCTCCGTAGGCGGCAAGAGCGCTAATCGTGTCGCGCACCGGGTTGTACCCAGGTGGCTGCCGTGCCTCGGCAAGCGTCAAGCCACCAGCGAGCAGCACGGGGGCGGCCCCGGCAGACACAAGGGCCCACCTCGGGATGCGGTTCACCATCGGATCCTAAGGTGCCTGTGGACGGATGTCCCTTGATCACAGGCCGATCACTAGCGCGGAATTCTTCGTTTGGATGAAGTGTCCGCCATCGGTGTTGTGATCTGCTTGCCACCAGCCTGCGGGTCAGCGGGATTCGGGCACTATTCGGAGCCCGTTGATACTGTCTCCGGTGCTAAGCCGGACGAACAGGGAGAAGAACCCGATGGCGGTGTTCAATGGTGCGTTCCCGATCCTTCCCGGTAAAGAACAAGGAGGCAGGGACTTCGCGGCCGCGTGCATGGGGGAGCGCCGCAAGGGGTTCGAGGCTCAGG
>DAIQQK010000274.1:0-2532 GCA_036786835.1 Acidimicrobiales bacterium
GCGGAGCCGAGATAAGCGGTGGATGGTTCTCCTGTGGTCCTTCGGCTTCCTGGGTTCGGATTCTCCTCGGACCAGGCGTACCGTCAGTGGGCAAGCGCATGCTTATCGTGATGCGCTCCTGCCTCGCAGTTGGGTACTAGGAGGCCTGTGGGTGCCGAAAATGCCATCCGTGCCTATCTAGCTGGACTTCTGTTGTGAAGGCTTCCGCGGCGAGCCCTGCGCGCCGCTTCACACCGTCGAGGAGTCCTTTGCGCAAAACGTGAGGGGCAGCTCACACGGGGCGGTCGCGAGAGGGGGAGAAGATCCTCGTCCGGCTCGGGTCCTCATGTCTTGGGTCGGATCAGACCGTCGAACCCGCCCCGGCATATCGGCTGGTTACAGGCGTGGACGAGATTTTCGGCACCCACACCGTTCCACTGCTTCCGGGCCACTGACGGCTTGGCAGAACCGAGGTCGGCACGCCGCGAAAAACCCGAGGAGACTCCCGATTTCCCATTTACTTGTGACGGCAATGAAAATGAAGAACACGCTCCAGGAGCGATACCGGTCGGTCTAAGCGTCATCCATTCGCGTGGCAGGCGTCCTGTAGCCCTGCAGAGAGGGCTGGTGCTGTGCACCACAAGCCCCCCTCCCTCAAAGGGTTTTCTCAGCTACCGGGAAGAGGATGCATTGATGGCGATGTCCTCGGTCCCCATCTGAGAACAGATGCTCTCGTCGGCTCCAGCAACGCGGCTCTCTCCCTCGCTCGAGCGAATACCCGTTGTTCCGTCGCTGTCACCTGAACCACCCGAGTCACACCTCCCTGCTTGGGTCCGACTCTCGATGGTGAGTGTCGCTGGATTTGCATTGCGTGTGGGATACGCGTTCGTCTATCAGCGCCACACAAGTGCCACAGGCGACGCCTTCTACTACCACTTTCAGGCCAACCTCCTGGTAGCGGGGAAGGCCTTTATCAACCCGTACGTCCTCCTCTTCTACGGCCGCAGCCTGCCCAACGCAGACCATCCACCAATGTTCACGTTGGTGCTCGCCCTCGGGTCTTCGATCGGTCTCAAGAGCTATTTCTCCCAGATCCTGTGGACCTGTGGGATCGGAGCAATCGCAGTCTTCGTCGTCGGTCTTGCAGCACGCGAGATAGCGGGCACCGGAGCGAGCAAAGTTGTGGCCTCGAACACGAGCGGACCGGCCGTCGGCCGGGCCGGACTGATCGCGGCAGGTATCGCCGCGCTCTACCCCGTGTTCATCATCAACGACGGCGCGCTGATGTCGGAGAGTTTGGTGCTTCTCACGACGGCGCTCGTCGTGCTGTGCTTCTTTCGGTTTTGGAATCACCCGAGCTTCGGCCGTGGCGTCTGGCTGGGCGTATCTTGCGCGGTAGCCGCCCTCACGCGCTCGGAGTTCGTTCTGGTGATTCCGTTCCTGGTGGTCCCCATGGTCTTCATGAGATGGCGCGGAGTCCCAATCGGACGTCGGCTAGGTTTGGTCACAGTCGTGTCGTTGGCCGTCCTCACGACCTTCGCCCCCTGGTGGGCATACAACGCGACGCGCTTCAAGGACCCGGTCCTGCTTTCGGACCAACTCGGGGTGACTCTCGTCACCGCGAACTGCACCAGCACCTACTACGGGTCGCGGATCGGCTACTGGGCGTTTGCCTGCGGCCAGCAGCTCGGTGTGCATACCAGCCCGACCGGCGATCCGTCGGTGGAGGACTACCAGCTACGCCGGATCGCTGTCGGTTACATGGAGAAGCACGACAGTCGGCTCCCGGTCGTGATGGCGGCGCGACTCGGACGTGAGCTCGGCCTCTTCGCGCCCATTCAGCAGATCAACTTCGAATGGCAGGCTCTCCACCGCCCTCGCCTTCCTGCTTTCTTTGGTTTGGGGGTGTACTACCTAGCGGCGCTTCTCGCGGTGCCCGGCGCCGTGATTCTGCGGAAGCGGGGAGTCACTCTGCTTCCGTTCGTCGCCATCCTCGCGGACACAGTGCTCGTTTGCGTGGCGACGTTTGGCCAGACGCGCTACCGAACCAGTCTCGACGTGGCAATCGTCATCCTCGCGTCGGTGACATTGGCAGAGCTCTCCAACCGCAAGAGCCTCCGCCGCTCACATTGTCGTCATTTGTCCGAGATGTCGATCGTAGGGAGGGCAACCGGTTGGAAGCTTCGTGCCAGCACAACCGTAGATGCTGATGCCGCCGACCCTCGTGATGATGCATGACAGCGCGCCATTCACTGCTCAGAGCGTCACTCGACCTGGCTCGTCTTGAAGGGCGAGGCGCTCGGTGGGCGAGGCGGACTCGTTCGGTCGTGGGCGAGGCGGTGTCGCTCGGTCGGTCGGTCGTCGGTCGGTCGGTGCTGGTGGGCGAGGGGGTCTAAAACTGACGGACATCGTTTACAGAATGGGGTCTCCGATCGAGGGATAGGAGAACAGGTGACAGAGCGACAGCTGGCCAAAGGGGCCGCCTACCGGCTTGCGGTTGTGGGTGCCGAAAAACTCATCCGGAGGTCTCACGCAGCAAGTTCGTACTCGTGG
>DAIQQK010000128.1:0-8918 GCA_036786835.1 Acidimicrobiales bacterium
GGGCGCGTCACCTTGACCGGATCGCAGCTGCCTTGGCTAGCGCCGAACCCGCGCACGGCAACTGAGTCAGGGACCTGACCTCCGACGCCAATATACGGCAGAACGCTGTGTTCACTTGGAATGTTGTTCCGGCGAGGGGGGTAAGAATCAGGCGAAGATAACGTCCCAATTCGTCAAGGCCGCTCCCTCGTAAGCGCGTCCTCGAAGTGCCGGTAGGGGACACTCGATCCGAAAGCTGCATAACATCGCCAAGCTCGATGGAGCGACTGACCATAAATCAGATGCTGCAACGTATAGTCCCACTGCTTCGATCTGGTCTGCCCATCAAGTGCCCGAGTTGCTGATCGAAACCGGCTCAAAGCGGTGTCGCGTCGAGCAGCAGTGAAACAGCGACACCGGGTTTGAGATCGCTCGCAGGGATCAGGTCGACTCGGGCCCCGAGGAGGGCTTGGAGGTCGCGTTGAGCACGTGCGAGTCCCATCAGGCCCACACCCGGTGCGACGTCTACGAGCAGGTCGATGTCGCTATCTTCGGTCTCCTCACCCCTGGCGACGCTGCCAAAGACCCGGAGGTTCGAAAGTCCGTGGCCTGCAGCCACCCTCCGGACTTGTTTGCGACGATCCCAAATCCTCGCCCCGATCGGTCCCCTCAATCGCGAATGATGGTGAAGGAGCGATATCGGAATGGTGCCGATTAGATGACGGCTACGACGTCTCGGCATCGAGCGCACGAAGCTTCGCCAAGTTGTCGCTGTCTCTTCCCTCTAGCCGTTCGACCCATCTCATCACCTCTCTTACATCGGGGGTGCGCGCCTCCAGCATTAGCCGGATGTCGGTCCAGTCTCGCTCCTTTCCTGCCTTATCCGTTCCTCTGTCGAACGTGGCCTTCAAGATCGTCAAGTCGGTTGCACTCACAAAGGGCAGCTCAGTGTCTGCAAATGGGTGAGTCTCCACTCTCTCCTGGATCACTTTGTGGAAGTCCGTTGTTTCAAAGAACAGGTCCACGCTGATCGCTCGCAACCACCGCAGCTTGACGGCTCCGGACACCTCCGCTAGTCGGAGGAGTCGGTTTCCCCACTTGATGCCTGCTGGCAGTGCTCGGAAAACGCGAAGCGAGTCGTCTTTGGGCACGGCGATGTTCAGGTCGATGTCGTCGGTGGCGCGAGGGCTTATGACGTAGTAAGCGAGGGCTAGCGCCCCTCCGAACGCGTGCGGGATGGCCGCCACTTCGAGAGATTCGTGGAGGTCGACAACCAGGTCTCGAAGGGGTCTCTCTCTGCCCAGCGTCACGCCGCGCCCCGGCGGGGCCGACTCGGGGGAAGAGCATCGACGAGGTCGAGCACGTCCAGGAGCCTGACGTTATTCACATATGGGTTGGGGAAGTTCGAATCGGCCATGTTTGCCAGTGTGATCGTGTGACCTGTCGCTGCCAGGAGTTTCAACAGGGTGTCCACCGTCGGATCTCGCCGGCCGTTCTCGTATTCACTGATCCTCGAAGGAGCCAAGCCGGACGCCAATGAGAGCTCGCGCTGAGTCATGCCTGCTGCCTTCCGTGCCTGGTGTATGAGATGCCCCGCGGGTGAATAGTGCCTCACTGCCACAAGTTATCACTTATGAGAATATTGGCCGCTAGACTCGCTGACCTGGGTGTTGCGCCCAACGTAGTCAGACGCCTCTCGTCATCTCGTTCGCTTTCTCGCCTCTGAGCTGGCCGACTCTTCGCATTCCAGATCAGAACGTCACAAGTCGTCAAAGCTCTTCACGAGGACGTATTGGTCTTGTGCGATGGCCAAGAAGGTGACGACTACCTCGACGGACGGAATTCGAGCAACAAGAAGATCCTCATCCCAGGGTGCTGAGATGGCACTGGCCGGAGGTCCGTTCTCGGCGACCTCGAGAAGCCACTCGTAGACGGCGTCGATTCTCGATTCCGGTTGAACTGACTCCCACCGGTCCAGCGCCGCATCGGCATTAACTCGCCAACTCACCCGGCAGCGTGTTTGCGACGCTCTTCAAGCACCTGCCGTAGTTCTTCGCCAGTCGATCCGGGCATATGACCGGAGGCGATCGAACGTTTGGACTCATTGGCCCAACGCCGAGTCTCCGGGTCGCTAAAGATTTCCCTGGCCCGCAAATGAAAGAGAGCGACATCGACTCCTTGGCGGAGTGCGCGTAGCACTAGTTCAGAGATCAAGACTCCCTCTTTTGTCACGAAATGTAGAAATTCTCGGAAATCTCGAGCGAGCTCCGTGCTATTGAATCCGCCTGAGCCGAGCTTTGAACTCCGGACTGGCGAGGGTGTCGGACTCATAGTCGACATAGTGCCATAGCCATGGCTCATATGGAGCGAGGTCAATCTGGCTAACCATTCATCCAGCTCTAGCTGAGCATCTGATTTCCCATCACCCGCTCCCAAATGGCGACCAATTTGAGGTGCCCGAGCGGAAGCATCTGATTGACGATCAGCGCGATCCTTAACTGGGTTGTCGTCGGGGATCAACACACGATGTCGGCGAAGAGCACCGTTGCTAGAGCCTGGTCCGTCACCGTCAAAGGCACAGTGGCAAGGAACTGCTCGAAGTCGCCTGCTGGCGGATCGATATCACCGGCGAAGACGTGGTCATCTCCGTCGAACTCCAAGTGGGAAACCAGGGGTTCTCGTGGTGTCCTTCGTCGAGCCCATCCTGTTCGACCATGGTACTTTCGCCGATAACAACCAAGCGCGTCGGATCACACGAAGGAAGCCAAGGGCCGTGGAGATACAGGGCAAGAAGGCCGTCATCGTCGGAGGAGCGTCCGGGATGGCGAAGGCCACCGCCGAGTTGCTGCGCCGCAAGGGCGCTGACGTCGCCATTCTCGACCTGCCCACCTCGGCTGGCGCCGAAGTGGCAAAGGAGCTCGACGGCACTTTCCACGAGGTAGACATCCTCGATGAGGACCAAACGGAGTCAGCCCTGGCTCATGCCGTAACCGCACTTGGAGCCCTTCACATCGCTGTCAACACCGCAGGTGGGGGCACGGTGAACCGAACGCTGACGAAGGCCGGCCCCCACCCGCTCGACGCGTTCCGCCACACGATCGAGCTCAATCTCATCGGGACCTTCAACCTGAACCGGCTGCAGGCCTTTCACATGTCAACCAACGAGCCGGAGGACGGTGAGCGAGGTGTGATCATCGACACCGCTTCCATCGCTGCCTTCGAGGGCCAGATCGGGCAGGTGGCCTATACAGCCGCCAAGGCTGGGATCGCAGGCATGACACTCACCATGGCGCGCGACCTTGGGAGCTTGGGCATCCGGGTTCTGGCAATCGCACCAAGCCTGTTCAGCACTGGAATCACCCAGGGCATCCCCGACGAGTTCGCCGACACGCTGACCAAGGATGCTGCCTTCCCAAAGCGCATGGGCCGCCCGGAGGAGTACGCCAAGCTCGCCATCGCGATCGTCGAGAACCCGATGTTGAACGGCTCGTGCATCCGCCTCGACGCCGGCCAACGCTTCGCACCCAAGTAGCTCCTCACGCCGCAACAGAGTGGGGTTTCCGCTTCGGACTCGCTGAGCCTGATGATGCTTTACCTCACTCGTGGGACGTCGTTCACATAGCAGAGGCCGAGGTTTTCATGGCGTTCCTCCCCATCGCACAAGACCGCTACGTCATGGTTAAGAGCGTCGCTGACCCTTTAGGCACCTCAGAGCGTCTGATTATTCCTCAGCCGCTCCTAAGAGTTCCGCAGCGTTCTGCAGCTCCGCATCGAACCAATCTCGAGTGCCACATACCGGCACCGGTGGCATCTCGACAGAGAATCTCCCAAGCACGTTCGGGGATACCCAACGCGTGCGTAGGGGTTCGCGATGGTACGCCGATTTCGCCGTTCTGCGACTGGCGCCTGGAGCTCCGTGAGCCGGGCGTTCGTCACTGGCCCTCTTGAGCGTGCGCAACCGAGGGGAACCGACTTGGGTTGGGCGACGTCTAATTGGGTGAAGCAAGTTCCGGAGGAAGCCGTGCGTAAGTCTCGAACCATTGTGCTGGCTTTACTCGCTGTGGGGGCGATCACCCTCGGCGCCTGCGGGACCACAACGAGTCACGGCTCGTCGCCAGCTCCGCGCAAGCTCTCTCTGTTAGAGGAAAGCGGCAAATCGGCCGGGCCCGCTCTTTACCCCCAACAGCCGACCCGCTATGTGCTCGACGGCCCTTTAACCAATCTGGGCCCGGAGGCGCCGGTCCTCAAGCTGATCAGCCACGACGTCACCACCGCCGAACTCGGCACCATGAGCAGTGCGCTCGGGATGCATGCCACGCCGGTGCGCACGGACACTGGTTGGGAGCTCCGCGACGGTGAGGCGTTGCTGACCGTGACCACGAGCGGCGTAACCTCCGTCGACTACACCAGCACCGGCGGCACAGGCTCGAGTCCCGGCTCGGTCGGAAGTGGCTCGGCTGGAGCCGCTGGTTCGGCAACCTCCGGCCCGGGCAACCCGTCGACCGGCGTCAGTGCTCCAGCACCACCGGTCGTCCCTCCTGCAACCTCCTCTTCGACAACGCTCCCGCTCGAGACGGTCCCGTCGACAACGGTGCCCGCACCCGTCGACGTTCCGAGAGCCGACGACGCTATGAACATGGCGCAGGCGCTCCTCGACGGCCTGGGCGTGCTGAATGGCCAGCAGTGGTCACATGACGTAAGCGACGTCGGCGGAATCGCTGTCTCGTGCGCTCCCGGCGTCGAATGCAGCTCGACCCCGAGCCCCGTCACCGCTCGTACCGTGACCTATGACCTCGTCGTGAATGGTGTACAAGTACCTAGCGTCAGTTGGTCAGTGACAATCGGCGAGCACCGGCGTGTCGAATCCGTCTCGGGCACGTGGGCTCAACCGGCGAGTGTGGGCACGTACGCGCTGCGCTCGACTCAGAACGTGTTCAACGACCTCCAGGGCGGGCACGCCCAGTATGTGGGCCCACAGCCCCTTGCGGCGACTGCCTCTCCCGATGCGACAACGGTCACCACAAATCCGTCACAGACGATAGAGGTCCACATCACCGGCGTGGCTCTCGGCCTGGCGCGTTGGGAAGGTCTCGACCATTCGCAGACGGTGGTGTACCTCGTTCCCACGTACCGATTTCACGCTCAGGTCAAGGGTGGATCGCCCTATGACATCGAGCTGCTTGCGCTCGATCCGGCGAGCTTTTCGATCGTCGCTCCACCCACGACCGGCGGACCGACAACCAGCCAAACGAGTAGCAGCGTCGTTCCACAACCAGCGCCGGCACCTGAACCCGGAGCGACAGCCTCCGGCACCGGGTAGGCGCGGCTGACGGGGATTCCCTCTCAACAGTAAGAAGGGTCGCTTAGTCAGAGTGCTCCCATTGTGGAGCCGTAGGGCTTCTTCAGTGCGAGTTGGACCAGTTGAGGCGAGCGATATGCGCCGTGTGTCAGCGCCTCGCTTCGAAGACGACCCGCGCAGTATTCGCGACCTGGAGTGATTGCGATTGGTCGGGAGGATCGGGACCTTCCCGGAGGCAGCGGGCGAACGCGACTTCACCGCCAGACAAGGACCGCGAATATGCGCTACTGGATAGGGTTCCCCGTATGGAACAACGAGTCAGTCTGATCACGCTCGGCGTCGCCGACCTCCAACGGTCGAGGTCCTTCTATGAGCGGCTCGGGTGGAGTGGTCAGGAGGTAGAGGAGACGGTCTTCTTCCAAGCTGGTGGGCAAGCCGTCGTTCTGTGGGGCCGAGCGAAGCTCGCAGCCGATGCCGAGATTGACGACGTCGGAACCAGCACCTTCGGAGGCATCGTCCTCGCTCACAATGTCCGCTCCCGTGAGGAGGTCGATCGAGTCGTCAGCGCTGCCGCGAGTGCCGGTGGGAAGGTGACGAAGATCCCAAGCGAGACCTTCTATGGCGGCTACGCAGGCTATTTCACGGATCCGGACGGCCACGTGTGGGAGATCGCACACAATCCGGGGTTCACGCTTGGTGCCGACGGCACGCTCACGCTGCCCAACTTCGGGAGCGACAGTTGAGAAGACGGAACGTTCATATTGGATATCGGGCCAACTCGGGCAGCAAATCACGCAGAACGACGGCTTGGAGTGCAGTCCGAGCAAGTCGTGCTTGGCCATAACTGCAATTTGCGGTCGTACCGTGCATTCGAATGTCGCGCGCTGGAAGTGCCGGTTGCGATCGGTCAGAGAAGCGCTGACAAGAGAGCCCAAAGCGTCCCATATCGCGCGGCCCGAGTTCTGGCAGAGGTAGCCCCGAACGCCGGCTCGGCTGCACCTTTGACGCAACGGATGTTCGCAACTGCGGACTCGCCACCTCCCACGGTGCTGGGGAGCAAGCAATTGTGCAAGCCTGGGCTACTTGATGACTCAGTTGAGCAGCCAGTCGATGAACCGTTCGAGCCGCTTGCCCTCCGCCCCCGGTGACGAGCGCGGTGGCAGACTGGACAGATCGCTCTGAGATCCTTGGGATGTTCGTTTCCGACGCGGTTGTAGGTCAAATGATGAACCTCAAGGCTCTCGGTTGAACGACCACAATCGCGGCAACGTCCGGCCGCCTTTGCACCCTGAGCAGCGCTTCCAATGCTGGAATAGGTTGTTTAGCTCGAATCCGAAGGGTCGGCAGGGCAGAGGCATGTGGGGCTGAGTCAACCATGGCGATACAGTCCGCTCCAGGACTGCTGGACATTGGAGAGGTCCTAGGGTCGTTCTCCACCCGTGTCGAAGCCCTCGTCATCGCTTCGGTGATCATCGGGCTCGGACTGATGATCTTGAACGTGGTGGCGGTCTTCAAGATCATCACGAAGGCTGGGTATTCGGGGTGGTGGATGCTTGTCGTCGTCGGCCCACTCGTGATCTTGCTCGTCGGGGGTGCGATCATCTCCAACGCAGCTCGTACGAACTCTGCCAGCTTCAACATCCGAGCATTCGTGGTGTGGCTGGTGGTCGACGGGGTGAGCATCTTCGCCCAATGGATCTTCTTTCTCGTCTTTGCGTTCTCAGACTGGCCAGTAAGGCGACAGCTTCGAAGAGGCCTGCACGTTCCAATGGTGCCCGTCGCTCCGAATCCTCTCTCCCATCCGAATCAGCTCCACCATCCTCAAGCACCGAGTCCCACGGTCTCCACCCCCGTGCTGGTAAGAGCAGGCTTGCGCTGTCCTTACTGCGGCGAGCCCACGAATCCAGAAACTCGGATCTGCTTGACGTGCGGACCCGATAGGCCGTGACTGGACTCCCCTCCCATTCACGCTGCCAGGCGTCCGTCTTTCAGAACGTCGGTCACCCTCTCGATCAAGACGGTTGGGTCAACCGGTTTGACGAGGTAGCCGACGATCTTGTCTCGGAGGTGCTCGCGCTCGCGAGGTTCGATGCGGTAGGCCGTGTAGAGGACCACAGGTGGCGAGTCGTGAAGGGACTCGAGAAGCTCCAAGCCATTTCGTTTGGGCAGGTCCAGATCAAGGAGCAGGAGACCAAATCGCCTCTCTGTCAGTCGTTCGTAGGCGATCTCGCCGTCGTCGGCTTCGATGACGCTGAGGCCACTGAGGGACAAGATTTCGCAGGTCGTGCTTCTGGCCGAATCAAAGAAGTCGACCAACAAGACATCGGTCGTTGCTTTATCGGCCATCGGTGGCCCCTCCGTTGCAACTCATCTACTCTCGTCAAAGACGACGACCGGTTCCCGATGGGTTGGCTCGCCCACCGGGAGCCTGTGAGAGGCGGGAAGCCCCTTTCCTGTCGGTCGTCACTCAAACCCTGACATGAGTTTCCGGAGGAGATTCAGGGTCAAAGGTCCATAAGTCCACGGACATCGGACCTCACAGGCCCTCGAAGTGTGTCAACGGCCGGTGACATCGCGTACCCAGAAGGCCCTACGGTGAGTGGGTTGTGCGAGATTCTGCGACCGCCAGATGCAGTCGCTCATAACAATGATGATGGTCTTGTCGTCCTAAGGGTCACCGCCGTGCCGTTGGTCTCCAATATGTTCGGGAACACTGGAACGGTCGGCCTGACTTGAACTGATGTGGCGTCCTTTGGGGCACTGTTCGGCGTCGGGGACCACGGCGAAGATGTCGCTGCGCAGGCGGCTGAGCGTCGAGCGCAGGTTCACTCGCGAGCATGCATCCGAAATTCCGCGTATAGCCGGCAGGGACTATCGGGCTATTGACCAGCGCTCAGGTGGATGAGGTTGCGTTATCGCTTGCGGGTACGCGACGTGCATCCGCTCGCTTGCCCCATCGAAGGTGAAGGGGTCTTGTGGTAGGTGCTCCTGTGCTCATCCTCTAGGGTCGGGTCGTGCCGGATCGGGATTTGTCCGGTCGAGATTTGCTGGATCGAGCGACGGCGCGTACGCCGAGTTGTTCGATGCCGGTCGACGCCGCCACGGCGAGCACGCGCACGTCGGGTGCGGTCTCGTAGTCACCGGTGATGCCGAAGAATAGGTGACCGTTGTAGGAGAGGATCGCCGTGCTGACCCGGACGCCGTGGCTTATGGGAACGAACGGGCGGTTCTCGAGCATCTCGTGACCGAGGCAGTAAAGGGGAAACTGCGGCCCGGGCACATTGGTGGTGACGGTGTTGATCGACCGTTGCGGGAGTCGGTGAATGGCCCGAATGACCATCCGGCTCACTGGACCCACGACCATTGGCGGGGCAAGGTTGCCAACGGCGACAACCACTTCGCCGGCTTCGGCCATGTGTGACGCCTTCAGTTCGCTCATCTGCTCGTGGACGACCTGGAGGCGTTCGACCGGGTCGGCGATCTGCACCGGCAGGTCGTAGAGCACGCTCGAGACCCGGTTGTCAGGCACGCCCTTGCCGTCGTCGTGTCGCGTCGACACCGGCACCAGGGAGCGGACCCGGGCCCGGTCGGCGTCCTCGCCGCGTGAGAGGAGCAGCTCCCGGTAGCCACCACTGACCGC
>DAIQQK010000129.1:0-6671 GCA_036786835.1 Acidimicrobiales bacterium
TCGCGACGCTCGAATCTTCACGAGGGGCGGAGGCCCCGCCCCTTCATCACATCAGCTCGGCGGCACGCTTTGGGAAGGTAGAGACGGACGCCGCTATCCCCCGCCGTGCAGCACCTTCGCAATCGTGGTAGGCGTTGCCTGGACTGCTGGGCAAGAGCCAACCGTATCCGGACAGGCAACTGACGGACTCGGTTGGGACGAGTGGCGTTCATCCGACATCCCCCGCCAGGACTTCGTCAACGAGACGGCTCCAAGTGGAATCGTCCTCGGGCTCATGCTCGGGGACCAAGTACCGCCTTACGAAGAGGGAGGCCGCCGCAGCCTTCCCGGTAACGGTATCTTCCAACGCGGCTTCTCTAAGAAGACACGCAGCTTGTATTGCGCGCATCAGCCGGTCGAGTTGACGACGAAAATGTGCCGCAGCGGTGTCCCCGTCGGCGAGTGACCGTTGCAGGCGTGGTTCGAGTTCCTCTACGAATGCAATCACCGCACTGCCGTCGGTGCCAGAGGCCTCTCCCGCAGAGGACAGCTCGGTTCGGATCCATGGCAACACGCTGTCGAGCAGACCGAATCGGACGCAGTCACGCTGTACCTGGGCGCACAGCACATTGTGTGTGCCTTCCCAGCTTTCGAAGACCATGGCATCGCGATACAGGCGAGGCAGTGGCGAGAAGTCCTCGATGGTTCCATTGCCTCCCAGAACCTCGATTCCGCGGCGCGCGACGTCGGTGGCTGCCGTGGACGTGAGGTACTTGTTGGCGTTGACCAGGAAGCGGTACACGTCGGCATCGGCGTTGCTGGCCCGGCCGTCGTCTAGGCTGGCGATCAGAGCTGTGAGCGCCATCGTTGACGCGATCGCCGCTAGCTCTTCCACCTTCATTACCGCTAGTTGCTCGCGCACCATAGGGAACGAGGCGATGCCACGTCCAAATGCGCGGCGGTATCGGGCGAACGAGGACGCTTCGAGATACGCGCGCCGCATAATTCCAGTCGATCCGACCGCGTTCAGCCACCGTGAGGTGTTGAGCAACTCCTCCACGGCGACGCGAAAGCCATCTTCGACAGCCCCTATGGGCCACCCGAGCGCACCATCGAAGTCGATCTCCGCTGATGCGAGTGCACGGGTCCCGAGTTTGTCTTTGAGGCGCCGGATGCGAAAGCCGTTGGGGGTGATGCCGTCGAGGCTTCGGGGCACAAGAAAGCACCCGAGATCTCGCGTGCCGACGGGGGCCGATTCGGGTCGGGCGGTAACGGCAAAGAGATCTGCGTCCGCCACGGAGCAGAACCACTTCTCACCGCTGATGCGCCACGCGCCAGGCTTCTCAGCATCGGCGACGGCGCTCGCCGTGTTGGCTCCGACGTCGGACCCGCCCTGGACCTCGGTGAGGAACTGCGACCCGCGGTAACAGCTCGCGTAATCGCGTTGGCGCAACCGTGGCAGGAACTTTGCCCGCAGCTCGGCAGGGCCTCGCGCCTCTATAGCGCGGCTGAGACCCGTCGTGCAGACGACAGGACAGGCATGTCCACCCTCACCGACATGAGACAGCAGGTAGAAGAGAGCAACCAGCTCGAAGTCAGCGGCTCCGTCACGCGGAGCAGCCAACATCCCCGATGCCCAGATCGCCTGGCCGGCGGTGGCGTACTCGGGGTGGAATTCGACGGCCTCGACGGGTCGACCGATGGCATCATATGCAACGTGGGCCGGTTGTTCACGGTGACGCTCGAGAGTTGCCACGGCCGGTTCGACGACCGCAGCAACTGCATGCCCAAAGTCGCGCAAGCGTGGCTCCATAGTTCTGACGCACTCCGTTCCGGCACGCAACGTAAGCACCCGCGTGAGATTGGGGGTGGCGTCGAAATAGTTCGTCGGTCGGGACGCGCGCCAACTGGCCAGGTCGTCGCGTCCGGGCTGGGCATCGCTCTCTTCTACCTCCGATCCCGTCGGGTCGATTCCCAACTCGGTTCTGTTGACCGTCGCCATTTCCGGACCTCCCCTAGGTCTGGCTGGCTGTCGGCGTCCACCCGCAGGGCGAGCGTCAGACCAGCTCCCTCTTTGCAGTCTCGGGAGCACAGGGCTGCAGGACCAGGGTCCAAAGCCCCCCGAGTTTGTTCGTGGCCAGCTTGCAGGGTCACAGAGGTCGTGAAGTGAAGACCATTGCTGCCCCTGCCAGCGTGCCCCAGAACATTCATCAGGTGGCCGGCGAGGGTGTCACCGAACGGGTCATGGACACCTGCAGCGACTGACCCATTGGACGGTAGAACGTCTGATACTTGGTCAGTTTCTGTAAACAGGGCGTTCCATGAATGTGGAGGACCTGTTCGGAGATCAGAAGGTGCACGGCGCAACGTAAGACGCCATGGCCTGAGCGGTGTGAGGTTTCCGAGCAAATGTGGCGCCGCTGTGCTCGCAAGAGGCAGCACCCCACAGTTGACACCCGTCTGCGACGGTCACCAACCCATTGGTATGGGGCAGTTGTCCGGTGATCTTGCGCCCGACTTATCAGGGAGGGCGCATGTCCGCCGAGAGCGTCACAATGGAGAGGTGTTCCGCAGGGCCGTGACTCGGGCCAGCGTGATTCTTACACTCGTGACGTGCGGCGCATGCGCGCAGGCCGCTCACGTTCCGAAGTCGACCAGAGGTACTACGACCCTTCCTGAATCGGCGGCGAGATCGTCGACCACGACGTCGACGGTCATCCCAGGTGGCAGCCAAGCGAGCGCGCTGAGCTTGCCGCTCCCCGTTCCGGCACAACTGGAGCCGTTCAACGGGACTCCGGTGGCCGACGAGGGAACCTGGCGACCTGCGGGTCGCCTCGTAGGCGGCAAGTCGGCCGTGTATGAGACCACACTCGTCCCGCCTGGAGGCACTGAGCCCGCGGGCATCGCCTGGATGGACACGCATAGGTTGTCCGCCCGGCTGTACTCGGGCTCCAAGAGTCCCGGCGGAGGCCCCTACGTCTACAGCGCACCGATCCAGCCGACTGATGCTGCCTCCTTGGTGGCAGCGTTCAACGGCGGCTTCACCATGAATCTCGCGGAGGGCGGCTACTTCACCGAAGGCCGATTGATCGATCCGTTGGTTGCCGGCGCAGCTTCGTTCGTGATCTACTCCAACGGAAACGTAGACGTCGGATCATGGGGTAGCACCTTGGCGATGACCCCGAACGTCGTCAGCGTTCGCCAGAATCTGACGCTTCTCGTCGACGCCGGCCAACCCACGCCGAAGGCGGCGAGCCTCGACTGGCTGGCGTGGGGTGACACATGTGGCGCGACTTCTTGCGCCGCCTCGGTCCCGAGCGTCGAGTACCAGTGGCGCTCTGCAGTCGGTGTCACCGCTGACGGCGCCCTGGTCTATGTCACAGGCCCCGCTCTCGACCCGCTTCAGCTAGCCCAACTCTTGGTGCGTGCTGGGGTCGTGCGAGGCATGGAGCTCGATATCAACCCATCCTGGACCGTTCTGGACACCTATGACCCCGCCAACGCGGGTGGGATGGCCGAAGGATCCAACGGGAGCAAGCTGTTGTCTTCGACAGTCCAGGGTCCCTGGACCTTCTTCGAGCCTTCGTGGGACCGCGACTTCATAACGATGTCAGTCCGACCTGCGTTCTCGAGGTGAAATCGCACCCCATGCCAATGGGTCGCTCTGGATTGAATCACCCTAGGTCTCATGGAGGCGCGGAATCGGCAGGTAGGTAGGGCTAGCCCAGAACGCGCTGCACGGACTCGCCCGGAAGTGCTTCGATCGGTGATGCTCGCGACCGCGAGCAGCTTTCAATTGGAAGGCAGATCTTCTGTCTCGTTGCACGTTCCGCAGCGGGGACCTGGAGTGGTGCTCGCCCTCGCGGAACTTTGCGATCGTCGCTTTAATCAACCCAGGTCGGCACACTCCGAGCCAGGGGTCTTTGACGACGGCAGCTGGACCGGCATGCCTGTCCAAATTAGATGACTATAATACTAGTCATGTCCGAAACTCTGTCTCTCGCTGATATCAAGGCCCACCTCTCAGAGATTGTCGACAAGGTCGAGTACGAACACGAGCGGGTGGTCCTCACCCGCAACGGACGCCCAGCCGCGGTGATCCTGAGCCCTGAGGACCTTGAGGCGTTAGAGGACACACTCGAGTTGCTCTCCGACCCTAGGGCACTCAAGGAGATTAGGGCCGCTCGAGATGACCTGGCCAAGGGACGGGTGGTAACGGCCGAGCAGCTACGCGCCAAATATCTCAAGCGGTGAGAGAGGCAAGGTATCGCCTAGCCGTGGCTGCCAGGGCCGAGCGGGGACTCGCCCGCCTGCCCGCGACCGCGGCGGCCGCGGTCGTCGAATTTATGACCGGCAATCTCATCGAGGCTCCCCGAAGGGTAGGACATCCTCTTCAGAGAGAGCTCACCGGGCTCTGGGCAGCTCGGCGAGGACCGTACCGGGTCGTATATGAGATCGACGACGACGCTGCCACAGTGCGGGTTCTGCGTATAGATCATCGGGCGGACGTCTACCGTTCCCAGTGATGCCCCGCAGCAACCAAGTTTGGACAAAGAGCATCGATCTACAACGAAGCGGCCGTCTGATTGGAAGCTCAGAAATCTGGACCTTCAGATAGTCCTCGCTGTCCAAAGGGCTAGAGGCGGTCGCCTGGAGACAAGCGCCGGAAGCTGGCAAGGGCCCTCTCGTCGGCCAATGCGGCACCGTATCGACTCAACATGTCTCTCGACCTCCAGCCGAAGAGCCGCATGGCATCTCCCTCGCTGCCTCCGATCGAGAGCCAATTGTGGGCTGCGGTATGACGGAGCTGGTGGGGGTGGAGTTGAGGAATGCCCGCTTGACAGCAACGACGCCGGAGCATCTGTGCAATCCCCGAGGTTGTTAATGCGCCTTTGCGAGCGAGCCACAACTCAGGTCGGCCGCTGCGGTGGTGATTCGCTCGGGCCTGGAGATACGTTTCAAGCGCACGTTTAGTTCTCGAACCAAACGGTACGGTGCGCTGCCTACTGCCCTTCCCTAGGACTATGAAGTCAGACTGGGTCAAGTTGACGTCGACGACTTTGAGGCCAGCCGCTTCCGATAAGCGAACACCGGTCTCGATCATTACTCTCAGAAGAGCATTGTCGCGCCGATCTTCGAATTCCTCGTCTTCACAGGCCCTAAGCAGCGCTTTCAGGTCTTCGTCGTCGGCGACTGGCACCGGTTGATCAGGGACTCGCGGCGAACGCATGCGAGCCATGGGTGACACTTCAATATCTCCGCGTTCGACAAGCCAGGCAAAGAATGGCTTCAGTGATCGAAAACGCACCGCGGCGGTTGCCGGACGCCAGAGTCTTAGCTGCTCATCGATGAACAGCTCGATCTGCTCCTGAGTGATGTTAGCTACCTCGGTGGGCAACTCTTTGTCGACGAGAGACGATTCCAAAAGTCGGGCTGTGTCCACATAGGACCGAATCGTCTTTGGACTTCGGTTCCTTGCCCGAAGAGAACGCTCCCACGACGGGATGAGGGCTCCAACGGTACGTATGCCACCTTTAGTCTCTCCGTTACCGACCGGCTCCCGAGCCGGGTGGGGTGAATCGGTGAGGGATCCGAGGCTCATGACCCCGAAGCTCTCGGTTGCTCGTATGCAGGTCGTAGAACCGTCTGATCGTCGCCACCTAGGTCAAGATGCCCCGTATACCGGCTACTCACTAGCAGTTCATCGACTGCGGCCAACCAGGCCTCCAGGGACGCGCGCCGTTTCGAGTAACGCAATTTTCCTCCTTATCGCGTGGCGTTCGCACCTTGCCGAGGCAGGTTGCGGCGGAGTCGACGGGCCACGTCCCTCGTCCGCTCTTGATAAGTCCAGAGTGACTATACCGGCGGCGAAATCAATTCAGTCCGTTGTGGCCGAACTCTCCTGATCAGATCCCTTGCAGATCAGACGCTCTAAAGAGCCCCGACGCACCGCCCCGGGGGCCCCTCTAAGGAGAAAGCGTTGGCGTGGGGTAGGGCGAAGCGGCGACGATCAAATTTCACTTCCTTTACCGGAGGTGCTCCGAACACCGTCTGAGCCTCTGTCAGACAGTCAACATTGGAAGCGTTAGCAAGAATGGTGGGCGGACTCAATTTTTGATCCATCAGGGACAGCCCAATGACCGAATGTGTGCTCTCCCTCGATGCGTTTCATGAGGTACATAGTTGGCGATATCGCGGGACCCGACCCGGACCAACCCAGATCGCCGATTCTCCGACACCCGCGTGACGGACGCCATGCCCTTCATCCCATGGAGAACGCCCATTTCGGTAGGCACCGGATCGACGGTGACGCGCTCCCAAGCCGACACTCAGTTTCGCGACACACAGAGTAATCGGGGCGGCCAATCGTCGCGTCCTCCCCCCTGTCCCAAGACATAGGACAACGAGGCTGAACCGTATCTCGCTGCCCGGTGACGGATCATCTGGCGATCACTGCTCCTACGACCGGTTCCGTGGGGCTTACGTGCTCTCCCGGGAGCGATCTGTAGTAAGCGGCGTCTCCGAAGTTGAACACCCCGCCGTCTGCACCGACGAGCCAGTAGCCGGTTCCGTCAGGTGTCGCGGCCATCCCTACGACCGGTTCCGTGGGGCTTACGTGCTCTCCCGGGAGCGATCCGTAGTAAGCGGCGTCTCCGAAGTTGAACACCCCGCCGTCTGCACCGACGAGCCAG